>CAZZIY010000061.1:0-9835 GCA_964654525.1 uncultured Vampirovibrionales bacterium
GTATATTTCAAAGCTGAGACATCTCAATATTCTCTTTGCAATACATCAACGGAAGAAGCGGAGTTATTGCGGCTTTTGAGATTATTAAATTTTCATTAATGCGATGGACAAAGGGTTTTCTCTTGTTTACCATACGATCTCATTCAAATTGATCTTATCTATCAGAAAGATCCTTTATTAATTCCCTCACAGGTGTTGAAACAGTTGATATTAGGAGGAACATTCCTATGGTTCAGACAGAGACCAAGGTTAATTTAAAGCCGCTTGCAGACCGTGTGGTTTTGGAAGTGCTGGATGAAACAGAACAAACCGCTGGTGGCATTTATATTCCTGAAGCCGCCCGTGAAAAACCCATCAAAGGTCGTGTCTTGGCTGTTGGCCCTGGCAAATGGCTTGAAAGCGGCAAGCGCGAAGAACTGTCCGTGAAGCCCGGCGATGTCGTTCTGTTTGCCAAATACGGCGGTACAGAAGTGAAATTTGGCGCCAATGAGTACAAAATTCTCTCCGAAAAAGACATTCTCGCTATTGTAGAACAGTAATCGTAGTTTTTAGACAGAAAAAAGGAAGACGAATACTATGGCTAAACAGATTGTATTTGACGAAGAAGCCCGTCGTTCCCTTGAACAAGGGATTGATGCCGTTGCTGATGCCGTCAAAGTGACTCTTGGACCCAAAGGTCGCAACGTGGTGCTGGAAAAGAAATTCGGTGCCCCTCAAATCGTCAATGACGGTGTGACCATTGCCAAAGAAATCGAATTAGAAGACCACCGCCAAAACTCTGGCGCCCAACTGATTCGTGAAGTGGCCTCTAAAACCAATGATGTGGCCGGTGATGGAACCACCACCGCCGCCGTCTTGGCTCAAGCCATTGTTCACGAAGGGTTAAAAAACGTGGTTGCCGGTGCTAACCCACTTGGCATTAAACGCGGTATCGACAAAGCTGTCGGCTTCTCCGTGCAAGAAATTCACAAACTCTCTCGTAAAATTGAGAACAAATCCTCCATTGCCCAAGTTGCCACCATTTCTGCTGGTAATGACACCGCTGTGGGTGAACTGCTTTCTGAAGCAATGGAAAAAGTTGGTAAAGACGGTGTTATCACTGTTGAAGAGTCGAAATCCATTGGCACCCAACTCAAGTTGGTCGAAGGGATGCAGTTCGACAAAGGCTTCATCAGCCCGTACTTCGTCACCGATTCCGAAAGAATGGAATCTGTGTTGGAAGACTGCTTCGTACTGAATGCCAACAAAAAAATCAACTTGGTCAGCGACCTGGTGCCCATCCTCGAGCAAGTTGCCCGCGAAGGACGTGGTTTGTTGATTATTGCCGAAGATGTCGAAGGCGAAGCCCTCGCTACCTTGGTTGTCAACAATATGCGTAAAGTTATTCGGGCTGTTGCCGTTAAAGCCCCTGGCTTTGGTGACCGCCGTAAAGCAATGCTCGAAGACATCGCTATCCTGACCGGTGGCCAGCTCTTCACTGAAGACCTTGGCATCCGCTTGGAAAACATGACCGTTCAACAACTCGGCCGTGCCCGTCGCGTCACCGTGACCCGTGAGCACACCACCATTGTTGTTGATGACAGCTCCAAAACCCAAGTGGAAGCTCGCATCAAACAAATCAAACGCCAAATCGAAGAAAGCGACAGCGAGTACGATAAAGAAAAACTGCAAGAGCGTCTCGCAAAACTTTCTGGTGGTGTGGCTGTGATTGAAGTGGGTGCCGCTACCGAAACCGAACTGAAAGACAAAAAACTCCGTCTCGAAGATGCTCTCAACGCCACCCGTGCGGCGATTGAAGAAGGTATCGTTCCTGGCGGTGGTACTACCTTCCTTCGCATTCTGCAACCCTTGCAGAACTTTGCCCAAACCCTGCAACAGGAAGAGCGCACAGGGGCCGAAATCTTGATTCGTGCTCTGGAAGCGCCTGCCCGTCAAATCGCCAACAACGCAGGCAAACGCGGTGAAGTCATCGTGGAAAAAGTGAAAGAGCTGAAAGATGCCAATGGCTACGATGCGCTGAATGATCAGTTCGTCGATATGTTCAAAGAAGGCATTGTGGACCCAGCCAAAGTGACCCGTAGCGCCCTGGAGAATGCTGCCAGTATCGCCGGTCTCTTACTGACCACCGAAGCCCTGATTACTGATATTCCTGAGCGTAAACCAGCTGCCCCAGCCGGCATGCCTGGTATGGACGATTACTAGGCCTTTACAGCCTCCACAATCGTTCAAACGACAATCAAAAACCCCCTGGAAGTTACTTCCAGGGGGTTTTTACGATTATGACTAGTGATGCCCACCACCACCGGTATTGGCACTGAAATAAGAGGGGACTTCCATACGAACCCCACCAGGAACAGACCAGTAATGAGGTCGACCGTGGCCAAAGCCTTGACCCACGCCAGAAGATAACCAGATCGGTTTTTGATCTTGCAGCGTCACCCCTTTGGTCCGTCGCAGGCTGGGGAATACGCTACCAAGCAGATGGTTAATTCCTTTGGCCAAAGGCATGCCAATCAGGGCGGCGGCAATCAGATAGCCAAAAATTGGGTTGGCCCATCGTGCAGCACGAATATAGCCGGTTTGAGAATTATCCAAAAGGACTCGAAACTTTTGCAGCGCCTTGGCTGCCGCTTCAGAAGACTGGGCTTTAATGATATTTTCCCACGTCTTCGGGTCGACTGCCCGGTGACCTTCCTGAGAATTGAGCCGACGGTGGATAATTTGAAGCAGCTGATCCACTTTTTTACGCAAGTCATTGCGCGCCCGGTGCTCCAACCCATCGTCCAGACGGACTGCATTGAGATAACGAGCCAATTCTTTCTCCAAGCGCTGGAAGCGTTGGGCCAAAATCTTCACTTGTGGGTTTGTCAAACCCTGACCGTTTCCAGAGCGTTCAATAATTTGGTATAAACTGGGTGCCTTTGACTTACGAGCAGCCTTGCCTTTGATTACTTTGGCAACAGGTGTGCAGGCCTCCCGTAGCGCTTTAATCTGGGTTTGCATCTCTTTTAGCTCAGAATCCACTGCTTCCATTGTGTAACCCAGCCCCATCAAGATGCCCAGGTATCCAGTCGACAGAATCGAAGAAGTGGTCACGATCGATTTTATTTTTTCCAGTGCATTCGGCTCTTTTCCGGCTTCATAGGCCGCCGTTGCAACACCCAGTAAGGGGAACACCCCTTTGGTGTATGTGACTAAGGGATAAATCAGAGAAGATTCTAAGAATAAACGAAACGGACGGCCAGGTTCTCCGTCAATCGCGGCTTTTTCTTCTCCGTACTTGTAAATTAATCCCAGCATGGCTATGGCTGCCAGCGGCATATGTCGCAGCTTAATTTCTAAGGCTTTTTCAACCCCCAGCACTTCAGAGGGTGCCGCAAAAAAGCTGTAACTGGCCCGGCCTATCCCCTGAACAGCACGGGTGACCCAACGCCTGCGCACCGCCTCTTCGGCAGGTTTAACTGAACTCTTAACCGCTGTCTGCACTCCCCGCTTAATCGGGCTTGGCATGGGGAAGTGGTTTCCTAAATTAATAACATCCCTGGATCAAAAACCAGCCGTGTCTAAAAATTGCTATTTGATAGAATCAGGAGCGAAATCGGTCGAGCATTTGACCGACTCTGGCCAAATAAGGTTGGCAAATATCCGTAATCCCGTTACGGTCCACCGAGCCTTGGCCCTGATAATAGGCCGAAACCACGTGCTCCATGCTGCCCTGGTATTTATTCATTAAAAAACTTAAATATCGAGCCATTCCGCTGACGTTATCCAGCGGATCGAAGGGATTGGCCACCCCGAGCCAACGGGCTGTGTCCGGTTTGAGTTGACCCAAACCCATCGCTCCGGCGCTGGAAATGGCATCTCTACGAAACGAAGATTCCACGGCAATCATGCTGGCCATCAATCGGTAGTCGACTCCGTAGCGATCACTGGCCCATAAAATGGACTGGGCTACTGTTTGCACCTCGTACCAAGGCAGCGATTTATTGTAATTGAGGATGTATTGGGTCAGCGTGGTGAGGTTGCGCTGAACACCCCAAGAATTGCTGAGAGAAGGCAGACGAACCGGGTTATAAAGGCCAGGCTGAATCACACCAGACGGAATCACACTGGCATAGGCCTGAGGATTTTCTTGAATCGAAATCGTCCCATTGGCACTGCGGGTTACCAGTATCGCAGGGATATTAGGGTTGCGCGGAATTGTTTTTGGTGCAGGTGGGGGGACTGCCACCGCAGGCAGCACTGCCGTTGCGGCCATCACAAAAGCGGATTCATTCTTTTCAGCGCCAATCCCGTCTATCAATACAGGCAACGCCGCTTTTGTTGATTTTTTGACGCGTTCTTGCCAGGAGTGAACCTGATAGCCGCTTGAATGCATGCTCGATGAGCGCATACCCGTTGAGCTGATCTCAGTGACCCGCTCACCGTTTACGATCTTGTGATGAATTTCAAAAGTCTGCGGAGCAGTCGCGTAAACAGAAACACGCGCCGAAAATAGGCCTAACAGGCCAACGACCGCTAAAAAACCACTGATTTTAATCGATAACGGGGATCTCAGCACACAGTTTGCCCTATGCAATAACACCTAAATTGTAACAACATTTTAACACACCACGCCAATATAGCCGACTCAGCAGCAGACTGCTCTTGTTATACCCAGTTGGCCTTGTTTTTTAACGACAAAAATAATGCCCTGCTTATGCCCCTAAAAGCGGCAGTAAGCGCTGCAAATCTTCCGGTGTATCAATCCCCATGGATTCTCCGACAACACATGTGGCATAGATAGACAGCCCAATTTCAAATGCCCGTAGCTGTTCTAGGCTTTCCAATTTCTCCAGAGAACAGGCAGGAGCCGCTGTCATCGCTGCCAAGGCCTTGCGGCGGTATAAATAGAGACCCAAATGACGGTATGTGTGCTCCGCTGAAAAGCCCTGTGCCTCCCCCTGAACTCCGCTTTGACTCCGGTCATAAGGAAAAGCAGCCCGAGAAAAGTACAATGCCTTTCCCGTAGAAGTTAATACGGCTTTCACCACGTTGGGGTTATGCCAATCTGTGGGGTCAGTCATTTGATTGACCACAGTATAAATATCCCCCTGTGGTTGTTCAGCGCTCAGCTCTATCACACTCTCCAAATGCGACGAGCGCATTTGGGGCTCATCACCCTGTAAATTGAGAATTAATTCATGCTGTGGATAATGCTGAGCCACTTCCCAAACCCGATCGGTCCCCGTGGCATGAGCCGGATCAGTCATCATCACGGTGGCGCCAAAATCACGGGCAACCGACTCAATACGCTCATCATCGGTAGCAATCACCACCGAATCCAAACGTGCAACCTGACTGGCACATTCCCATACCCGTTGGATCATTGGTTTCCCGGCAATATCAACCAGTGGCTTACCAGGAAAGCGCTGAGAGGCATAACGTGCCGGGATAACACACAGAACTTTAGCTGATAGAGATTGAGCTGATAGAGATTGTGAAGGTGACGATTGGGACATAGCTAGCCGTGCTCCCTTTTCTATTTCTTATTTAATTCTGCCATTTTCAAGCTATAGACCCAGCCGGTTCTGGTGCCGAGTAACCATTGGTGTGGTTCTATCTGGGCTGTCAGTCCTGCGGGTACTGACTTCATCTCGTGTTTCCAAAAGATTTGTCCAGAATCTGACTGCAGACCAACCAACACACCGGCACTTTGCAACACCAGCAAGGTTTGTCCGTCCAACTTGGGAGAAGAAAGAATGGGGCTATCCAGCCAAACCGACCAGAGCTCTGTTCCGTCTTGGCGTTTGACTGCAGTCAAACGCCCTTTGGAATCTCCCAACCAGACTGCACTACCACTGACCACCGGCGAACTATAGAGCGGAGCCCCCAATCTACTGGTGAAGCTCCAGCGCAAGGTACCGTCCTGGCGGTTGAGTGCGTAAAGTGTACCGACGGTAGACGGCAGATAGACTTCTTGATCCTGGATCACAGGAGCCGCCACAATATTGCCTTGGGCTGTATAAACCCACTCCAACCCACCATCGGTCAGAGAAAGTCGGTAACACCGACCATTTAGATCTGCCACAAATAAGGCATCTGAGGTGAGCACCGGATCGGCTTCAATTGCTACACCTTGCTGTGTTTGAAACTGCCAGTAGAGCTGGCCGCTCACCTCATCTAAGGCGGTGACAAACCCGTTTCTAGCGACAGCAAAAATATAGCCATCCGCTCCAACCAAACGGATGGGAGTACCTTGGCTTAATCGCTTAGACCAGCTCACCTTACCAGTTTGCCCGTCTAGTGCAACTAATAAGCCTTTTTCTGTCCCCACAATCACCAATTGGTGATTCCAGACAGGTGTAATTTTGCTGAGCGGTTCTCCGATCGTGGTTTCCCAGAGCAGTTGCCCGGTTTGTCGGTTTAATCCATAAACCGTCCCTTCAGTTCCCACAACCACCACCGTCTCATGATGCCAGACTACTTGGGCTTCAATAGGTTGCGGCAGACGGACCTTCCAAAGAATAGACGGGGAGGCTTGAGTCCAGACGGGAGCACCCGTTGGTTGCAGTTTTTGTCTGGACTTAGCTGAAGCTGTCACACTAGACCCCAGCAGACTCAGAACTAGAAAAACCCCGAGCAAAAGCGAAAAATAATCCTTGGTTTTAGGGCCGACAAAAAAAGAAATAAAAGCCATTGTCATCTCGCGCTTATCCGAATTAAAGTGAAATACTGCCAACGATTTTACTTGAAACTGCGATTTTACTTGAAACTGATAGATAACCAAATAAATGACCAAACCCAACCCCATGCCCCTGGTTCCCACAGAAGCCATCAACCCCGTCTCTCAGGCGATTGATTTGATGAGTACTCACGACATTTTGTCCTGTATAAACCAGGAAGATGCCGGAATCAGTGCCGTCGTTGCAAATGCGATCCCTTCGATTGTGCCTGTAGTTGATGCCATAAAAGCTGCGTTTTCCTCAGGATCAAGACTTTTTTACGTCGGTGCTGGTACCAGTGGCAGACTCGGCGTGCTAGATGCCTCAGAATGCCCACCCACCTTTGGTGTTCCAGATCACTGGGTGATTGGCATTATTGCAGGCGGGGATCAAGCCCTACGTTATGCGGTAGAAGGCGCAGAAGACGACGCCTTACAAGGAGAGAAAGATCTTTCTGGGTATCAAATATCCGCAGGAGATGTGGTTGTTGGCCTTTCCGCAAGCGGCGGAGCACCGTACGTTCAAGGGGCCCTTAACCATGCCAATGCAATGGGTGCTGTAACTGCGTGTATCACATGCGTCAGTCCCTCCGTAATAACTGAGCTGGTCAAGTATCCCATCGTGCTTCCTGTGGGTCCTGAGGTGATTGCTGGTTCTAGCAGACTAAAAGCGGGCACGGCCCAAAAAATGGTCCTAAATATGCTGAGTACAGCAGCCATGATCCAATCGGGACGTACCTATGAAAATATCATGATTGACGTTCGCCCGACCAATCAAAAACTTCGTAAACGAGCAGTGGCGATTGTGATGAGTCTGGCCGCACTTTCTGAAGACACAGCAGAAAAAATACTCAGCAAAAGCAATTGGGCTGTGAAGCCCGCTGTATTAATGGGCCGCTTTAATCTTTCTCTGACTGAAGCTGAGGAAATTTTGGCGCGGCATGATGGTAAGTTACGGGGTGCCTTGCTAGAATATCAGAGCAAATGAATCTACAAAAGTAATGAGAGGGCTTGAATGACTATGAATTGGACTGATCGATACACTCATCTGTGGGATCTCATCGCCAGTAGCGCTTCTTTGTTTTCTGATAACACAGCGATCGTTGAAAATGGTCTCAGGTGGTCCTATCAAACACTGTATCAACAGGCCTCTCAATTGGCACTCGCCCTGCAAGAAAAAGGCATTCAGCCTCAAGATAAGGTGGCACTGTTTCTGAGCAACCAAAAAGAGTTTGTGGTCAGCTTTATGGCCATTCTTAAAATCGGTGCCGTGGTTGTCCCCATTAATATTCAGCAAGCCCCAGATGACATCGGCTATGTGTTACTCAACTCTGGGAGTCGGCTGTTGATTACCAGTGAGAGTTTTGCCCCTGCATTTGACGGTAAACCCATCCCAATGCTCATTGCTAATCAATTAAGTCGGGATGCTTCCTCTTGGGAAGCCGCCATTGAAGCCGTCCCTGCAGAAAGAGCCCTTAGCACCCCACTCGTTGACCGCGATCCGGCAGAACTGGCTGTATTAATATACACAACAGGAACGACTGGCAAGCCTAAGGGTGTGATGCTGAGCGAGAATAATCTGCTGCATAATATGGCGGGTTTTGATCCCATCTTCCAGTTCAGCCATGAGGACCGAATGCTGCTGGCACTCCCGTTGTTCCACGCCTACGGCCTGATTATCGGTTTATACGGTCTGGGAATTGGTGCACAGATTTCACTGGTGCCCAAATTTGCACCCAAATCCCTGATTGAAACGCTGATTCAAGAAAAAATTACGATTGTACCGCTTGTGCCCACACTCTATGGGCTTTTGCTAGAACAAGCTAAAAAGATTGGCCCTAGCGCCTTTAGCTCCATTCGTTATTTCATCTCAGGCGGGGCATCACTCCCGCCTGCCCTACTAAAAGACGTTGAAAGCACACTGAATGTGATTGTGCTGGAAGGTTACGGGATGACTGAAACCTCTCCTGTACTGGCCGTCAACCGACCAGATGAAGGCAGTATCCCCCGTTCTGTCGGCAAGCCCCTTCCCAATGTAGAAATCGCGTTGCTTCAAGACTCTGGGGAACGATGCTTTTCACAGCCAGGGCAAGAATCACCCGAAGGTGAAATTTTAGCCAAAGGCCCCAATGTGATGCTAGGCTACTACGGTTTGCCAGAAGAAACCCAAAAGACAATCACGCCCGATGGTTGGCTCTCCACGGGGGACTTGGGCCGTTTTGACGGTGAAGGTCGTCTCTACATCTCCGGCGGCCGCAAGAAAGATCTGATTATTAAAGCGGGAGAAAATATTGCCCCCGTCCGGATTGAGCAAACGCTGTACGCCCATCCAGATATTCTCGAGGCCTGCGTGCTGGGGATCCCGGACACAAAACTGGGGGAAAAAATACTGGCCTGCGTGATTTTAAAGCCTGAAACATCTCTAACAGAACAGGCGTTGAAAAAACACTGCCGAGAAGATTTACCGGCCTTACTCGTGCCGGATGAAGTCCACTTTATGGAGGGCTTCCCCAAGCACCCTTCGGGAAAAATCTTAAAACATATACTCAAGAACCAGTTGCTAGAAGCAGCGCCAGCTTCGAATTAACACCCTAATCCCTGTATTCGAGCAACCAGTCGAGAAACTGCTTGGCCATGGGCTCTAGATTATCTGGAAAGGCCTTGATGATTTTACCCTTGCTGTGTTGCAAGGCAAACCGTAAGATGCGGGACTGCTTGACGGCATCTTTCAAGCGTTGTGCCATTTTATCTGGGCTAATCAAGTACTGATCGACTTCCAGACGTTTCAATTCAGCTTCCCACTCGGGATGTTGCTTGAGAAGGTCGCTCACCAGAGCACCGAGTTTTTGACCAACCTCGTCACTATAGGCTGGCGGCGTTTTTGCAACTGGTTTTTCAGCCTGTTTAATCTCCGGTTTTTTGGGCGGCGCTGCATCCGGCATATTCTCTGTAAAAGGGTTGATATTACTGATACTGGGGGGATCAATAGAGACACTTGCAGGAGAAGCACTGGCAGGCTTGTCTAGTGGACTACCTGGCGAATGATTGACAACTGGTTGAACAGGGCTATTCGACGACAGACTATTCGGCACTAAGGGGACAGGAATATATTGAATAATAGGCTGTTGAGGA
>CAZZIY010000062.1:0-9760 GCA_964654525.1 uncultured Vampirovibrionales bacterium
CACCCTGGGCGTGCCGACACACCGCCATGAAGCCTGGAAATACATTGATTTAAAACCCCTGCAAGCAGCTGACTGTGTCTCTCAGCAGCGTGACCCCTTTGATTGGGTTTCTTTGGAGCAGCAAGCTGAGTCTTTGGGCATTCATATTTTCTCTCTGTCAAAGGCATGGGGCCACCCAGAAATCTTGAATGCTCCATGGTTCCCTCGTATTGAGGCAGCGCTCCGTCAAACATCAACAGAAACATCCCCGGATGCCTTTACAGCACTGAACATGGCTCTTCACCAAGATGTATTGGTGGTGTATCTTCCAGAAAACACACAGCCAGAAAATAAGCAGCCAGAAAATAAGCAGCCAGAAAATAATTCAGCACTCACTCTGTTACTGGAAAGTATACTGGCGCTGGGACAAACAAAAGAGACTCAGTTCTCTCAACCCCGTCTGCTCTTTGTCGTTGAGAAAAACGCTTCACTCTCTGTCCTGCTCGATAGCCGGCTCAAGGCCGCATCTAAGACGCAAACGGGGTACTTTTCCAACACACACACCTCGGTGGTTTTGGCGGAAGGGGCCCGTTGTCATCTCTGTTATGTGAAGGCACCAGGCTCTCCAGAGGCGGCTGTAGACAATTATTCCTTTTTCTCCACGCGCGTTTTCCAAGCGGGTGGGAGTCGTTTAAACTTGTCTTCCTTTAATTTTGCCGGTGACGAGGATCGTTCTATTGTCCGGTCTGATATTCAGGTGACACTCCAGGGTGAAAGTGCAGAATGTATCTTGAACGGTCTGTCTGTGCTGAACGGGAAGGCTCAAGTTTTCTCTCATGTCAATGTTGTTCACGCCAGCCCCTCTTGCGTAAGCCAGCAAACGTTTAAGGGTATCTTGGACGGCCAATCGGTCTGTGAGTTTGACGGTACCATCACGGTAGAACGCCATGCCCAAAAGACCGATGCTCAGCAGTTGAATAAAAACCTGCTGCTATCTGACGATGCCCGCATTTATACCCGTCCACAACTCAGAATCGATGCCGATGATGTCAAATGTGCTCATGGCGCAACAGTGGGGCAATTGGATGAGGCTCAGGTGTTCTATCTGGCCAGCCGCGGCATTAGTACGGAAGTGGCCCAGTGTATCCTCACCTTTGGCTTTGCCGAAGATATCATCCAGCAAATCCCTGTGGCCAGTTGGCAGACGCAGTTGGAAAAACAAGCGCTACAAGTGCTAGGGCATGATAATAATCCCAAAAATTGCTTTACCAGTTGCTTGCAACCGGGCCAGGAATGTCATTAAGTAAGGAAATCACTTCTGCGTGGCAGTCGATCTCATTAAAGAAGAGCAGACAGGTCAGATGTCATTGACACCCCAGCCTGTTGCTTCGCCCTTAAGCGAAGCGGAAGTTCGCTCGATTCGGGCTGATTTTCCCGTACTCTCTCAGCAGGTGAATGGGTATCCCTTGGTGTACTTAGATAACGGGGCCACCACCCAGAAGCCACAAGCCGTGATTGACCGGATGACCCGCTTTTACAGTGAGGAATACGGGACCGTTCGACGCGGGGTGTATGCACTCAGTGCCAAAGCAACGGAAGCCTTTGATCAGGTTCGCACCCAGGTGGGGCAATTCCTCAATGCGGCCTCTGAAAAAGAAATTGTGTTTACCCGCGGAACAACGGAAGCCATCAATCTGGTGGCCTTTAGTCTGGGAAATTTATTGTTAAAAGCGGGCGATCAGGTCTTAATTTCTGGTCTGGAACATCACGCCAATATTGTACCCTGGCAAGAAGCCTGCGCGCGAACGGGAGCGCAGTTAGCAGTGATTCCGGTTTTGGATGACGGATCCTTAGATCAGGATGCTTTTGAGACTCTCCTGACCCCGAAGACCAAAATAATGGCACTTACCCACGTGAGCAATGCATTGGGTACGGTGAACCCTGTGGCTGAGATGATTAAACGAGCCCATGCGGTGGGTGCTGTGGTGTTGATTGACGGGGCCCAAGGGGCACCGCACATGCCTGTGGATGTTCAGGCCTTGGATTGTGATTTTTACGCATTCTCCTCGCATAAAGTATACGGCCCATCCGGCGTGGGTGTTTTATACGGGAAGTATGCCTTACTAGAGCAAATGCCTCCGTACCAAACGGGCGGGGATATGATTCTCTCGGTGACGTTTGAGAAGACGACCTTTGCCAAGCCGCCGGCGCGTTTTGAGGCAGGGACCCCAGCCATCGCCGAAGTGATTGGGTTGGGAGCGGCCTTAGATTATGTGACTTCTGTGGGACTTGATAGAATTGCCTTAACAGAAGAAAAACTCAGACAAGAAGCGACAGATGCCCTGAGCGGCTTACCCGGTTTGCGTATAATTGGGTCAGCCCCGCAGAAATCAGCGGTGCTCTCTTTCTATCTGGATTACGCGCATCCGCACGATATTGGCACGATTCTGGATCAATCCGGCGTTGCGATTCGTGCCGGACACCATTGTGCACAACCCGTGATGCAGCGTTACGGGGTGCCCGCCACGGCCAGAGCCTCATTCTCGTTTTATAATACCCCCGATGAGATAGCCCGACTGGTATCAGCGATTGGTGAAGTCCGACGTATTTTTACAGGAGGTCAGTGAGTTTGCCATGACACAAGCCGGACCTCCTGCCAGTGATTTATACCAACAGGTGATTTTGGAACATAACCAGAAACCAAGAAATTTCAAGGTGCTTGAGACTGCCAATGCTTACGCGTTGGGAAAAAACCCCTTGTGTGGGGATCAATTTGCGGTGTATGTCTCGGTTTCTGATGATGGAACCATTGAAGATATTGGATTCCAAGGGATGGGTTGTGCGATTTCCAAAGCCTGCGCCTCGATGATGACCACCCAGGTGAAGGGAAAAACCAGAATCGATGCCTTACAGCTGAAGGACGAGTTCCAGAAAATGCTCCTGGGCGAACTTGACGAGACCACAACACCCCACCATTTGGGGAAACTCACCATGTTCTCTGGGGTGAAGCAATACCCTGTGAGGGTCAAATGTGCCACTCTGGCCTGGCATACGCTGGAAGCCGCCTTAGAGGGCAAAGCAAGCGAGATTAGCACCGAATAGACTCTTGATTATATTGGTTATATAATGTAAGCCATTAAATACATGCTCAGCTGGGAGTGCTAATTTTTGAGGGGAAAATGGCTTGAAACTAAGTGTAGTGTTTGCTGGGGAAACAAACAGTTCAAAAAATAATACTCAGTGTGAGGATTTGCCGAAACGTCTGATGGACTGGTCCAAGAGTGTTGATCCCTTTGACCGTCTCGGAAGTTTAATTCTGTCGGGGCATCTGCTGGCGGCAAAGGGGCTTGAGGGCCCAAAAAGTAAACAGGGACCACAAAATCTGGCAAAAGAGACTTCTCAAGCACCTGCTCAAGATTTCTTTCAGCTGCAACAGGCGCAACTCAAACAGGCAGCCCTAGATTTAGCCGTGGATTCCCCGCCGTTAAAAACCCAAAAGCGCCGTTTAGATCCCTTTGCTAAACACCAACAGTGGTTAGAGGCCTTACTCAAAACCCTCAATCCCGAGAAGTTAGAAGCCGTTGTAGATGCCGCGGCAAACGTTTTGAGAGAGCGTTATCAGCATGAACCCTACACCAGTGATTCGACGCTACCCGGGGGGCTCAATCGGTTGATGGTGAATGTGATTTTTTGGGCAACCCATATGCAGGCTCGCCATACAGAGATAAACAAGACCCCTCGGCCATTACCCGGGTTTTGGGAATTGATCGCTCGGTTAGGGGCCCTCCCGTCTCCTCTCACCAAGCCCTGAAAAATCTGTTATTATCAGATGAGTTTGATTACTTTCTAAGTGATCTGGTCGGTGTTGATGAGCGTTTGTCAAATAGGTACGAGTTGCGATGAAGATGGTGCGTCCAACGGGTTGGTTTTCTCTATTTCTGGCGTTGAGCTGTATGCTTGAAAGCCAGGCGCCTCCGCTTTGGGCCAAAGAAGCGCCGATCTCGAAGAAAACCGTGTTGAATAAGACAGTTCTGGCAAAACCAGGGGTGACTAACGCGACCAAAAAGAATCCTGCCATTGCCGAAGCGGTCAATATTTCTGACGTTCTGAAACGCAATAATGCAGATTTTGCCCGATATCTGTTTTCGATGCAGCCGACAATTAACGGAACGCAGAAGACACAGGAATGCGAGTCCGAGTTTAACAATACCCGTAACGCCTTTGATAAATCTCCTGGACCGGCTAAATCAAGTCCAAACCCCAATGATCCGGCTAACTTTGTGTTGTGCGAACCGGGTAAAACAGAAAAATAATGTTTAAAAATAAGCATTATCTCTGTAAATGCTGATCTCATGGCCGCCCGCTTGCTAATCCCATGGACGATGAAACCGCCTCTGAATGCATCGATAATAACCATATCAGCGCAATGCCTAAGCAAACATTAAAAACGAGTATGAGGTGGATGAAACGTGATCGAAAAACGATTCGATAACCCAGGCGTGTTAGTCTTCTTGGCCTGTATGCTGAGTTTTTTGATTTTATCAGCCTTTGCCACTGCCCATGCCTGCGTTGAGTCAACCCCCGTGGCGTTTGACCAAAACCGGATGCTTGATTCGACGGATTCTTTCGTGGATGTCTCTGAGCTTGATGTCTTTGCTGTGCAAGCGACCAGTAGAGCCTCTGTCACCGATTCGGTTCTTGCCCATGCGGCACAAGTGTATCAAGCCAAGCTGGCTGAAGGACAACCCAGCGATCAGGCAAAAGCGATTTTAAAAGAGACACTGACCCAGTTTGGTGTGGATGAGTTCATGGCATCTGCCCTACTGAGACGGATAGAATCAGGGAAAATACAGGCTCCAGCACCGGTGGTTCTTAGTGTGCTACAGGCAATGGCGAAATAGCTAGGGCGAAATAGCGAGGGCGAAATAGCCAGCGCAGCTTTAACTTAATAACCGAGGTTTTGATTTCGCAGAGGGGGTGGGACGTACACGCGACCTGGAAATAGTCGTGTGCTTGCGTGTTCACCAAAATTTCGATTCAAGACCACTGGTTTTTTGGGAAATAGTCGCACGCCCAATCTCTGGCCGCCTTCAAACCCTACCACAGGAAGGGCTGCGGCGAGCACTGTGCCCAGAATTTTTAGTGGCAAGGGTATCACGCTTCGAAAGGTCTTGTGCAATCCCCATAAACCAAGGCCAGTGGCCGTCCAAAAACTTAGCTGATGGGTGAGCATTCGAGACTTGGCTTCTGGCGTGCTTTCCCAGTCCAAGTGTTTTTTGATGACATAGCCCACGGGGATGGCCACTGCGGCTAATCCAATAGCGACACGGGTTTGGGTTTTAGTACGGATAATATTCATAAGGCGATATTCATAAACGTCATGGCCTAACAAAACCCAGGCTGCTTGTGAATTTGCTTAAGCTTTAACGGCTTCTAGAGATTCTCTCAAGAAGCGCAGTCCTGTTCGCTCTGCGTTTTCTGAGATCGTGTGGCCTTCTCCCAGATCGACGAAGCCTGTCACAGGGAATTGCCATTTTTGTAGTTGTGCCATCGCATGATGATGCTCTTGAACTGGAATGACAGGGTCCTCACTGCCGTGGATCAGCATGATGGGTGTTACGGCCTGGGGTGTAAATTCATGACTGGTTTGAATGAGCCTGCCTGAGTAGCCTAGAATCCCAGCACAGGGTGTTTTTTGTTTGATCGCCCAGCATAGGGCCATAATCGTTCCTTGAGAGAAGCCGATCAGAAGGAGATTTTTATGGGTCAACCCGTGCGCTGCCAGATGAGTTTGGATAAAGGCGTCTAATTCAGGTAGTGCGGCTTCTGCCCGAATGACTCGGTTTTCTGGGGTGATATTTTTCAGGCTAAACCACTGGTAGGGAGCCATTTCATCCAGCCAAAGTGCTGCATCTGGGGGATATTCATCATAACACTCTGGGGCATGAGGGCTGATAAAAAGAGTATCCGGTAAATAAGGAGCCCAAAGCGATGCCAAAGGAAGGAGATCATACCCGTTGGCACCGACCCCATGGAGCAGGATGGCCAGCGATTGCGGCGCTTTTCCTGAATAGGGTTGTATTTGACAGTCCGTATCGAGCGTAATCATGTTGAAAAACAGGCCGTATAATGTTTTAATTGGATTACCAATTTTTTGGTTTTTTTGGGGAGCAGTGATCGTGGGAAATGGGTTGGGTATCCAACACAGAGTGAGTGTTGCTCGGGCTGCGAGCTTGCCGGCTACACGGCCGTATTTTACCGCAAACACCCCTGTGCGACTGCCACAGTTTACGGGTGAAAAACAGGTGAATACCCTTAAAGAAAACAGCTTTGATCTGTATCAAGTGTTGATGGGTTCTGTGTTGTACCGGCTATCGCCTGTAAAAGCCCTAAAATTGTGGGTCGAAAGTCGGTTTTTATTTAATCCGCAACCTCCGGTGGCGTTGAGTCAATTTCCCCAGATTCAATCACCAAAGCTGTCTACGCCAGTTTCTGAAGTGAAATTCCCAACAGCAGACGGCGAAACCCTTCACGGATGGTATCTGCCTGCTAAACCCGGCAAGGCAACGGTGTTGTTTTCCAACGGGCGCAGTGGAACTCTAGAGAAAGTGGTGCCCTACATCCAAGCCTTGGAAAAACAAGGGCTTGGCCTGTTGGCCTACGAGTACAGGGGCTACGGGGAGAGTACGGGGCTCCCCTCTGAAGGTGGGTTTTATCATGATGTGCGGGCGGCCAGTGATTTCCTAATTCGAGAAAAAAACGTGCCCATTTCATCTCAGGTTGCCCATGGGTGGTCCATTGGTGGCGGGGTAACTACCCAAATTGCCACAGAACGACCGTTTAAGGCGGTTATTTTGGAGGCTACTTTCACCCAGATGGCTGAGGCGGTTGAAGTGAGGCGAAAACTTCTTGGGATACCTTCGTGGTTTTTCAGGATGGGACCTCGTCAGATGCGGCGCTTTATGTCGATTGAAAAAATGCCCCAGATTCAATCACCCGTTCTTTTTCTACACGGCACCCGAGATCCCATCTGCCCCAGCGGTTTTTCCAAACAACTGTTGAGTAAGACCACAGCAGCCAAAAGCAAACAGCTGATTCTCTTTCCGGATGAAACCCATGATCTTGATCCAGCCGTAGTGTATCCGGCCATTACACAGTTTATTGGTAATCTACCGGACAATTAAGGCAGTTTCACTGTGCTAGAATACGACTAGCAGGTCCGTGAGCACACAGTTCTGTATAGAAGGGAACCGTCTTGTGTCGCAAATTGCAGAAGCCATGTTTGGTGCCGGGTGCTTTTGGGGCGTGGAAGATGCCTTTAGAGCATTGCCCGGGGTATTAGATGCTGCTGTGGGTTATGCTGGGGGACATACACAGCATCCCAACTACCGGGAAGTCTGTAGCGGGCAAACTGGGCATGCAGAAGTGGTCCATCTCACCTACGATCCTGAAAAAATTAGCTATACACAGTTACTGGAAGCGTTTTGGTCAATGCACGACCCTACAACCCTCAACCGACAAGGACCTGATGTGGGAAGTCAGTACCGTTCGATTATTTTCACCTACACCCCTGAGCAGGCAGCCCGTGCAGTGGCTGTTAAACAACAGCTGGAAGAGGCAAAGCGCTTTGCTCGACCCATTGTTACTCAAATAGTCTCTCCCGCACCGTTTTATAAGGCCGAGGAATATCACCAGCAGTACAACGTCAAGCACGGTCGAAGCTGTCACATTTAGTTTGACAGAATGTTTTAGCTTAATTTAACCGGTTTTTTGCTTGTTTTACCTGGAGTAGGGCTATCCAATGTGGTTGTATCTAGGGCAGACCTCACGGCTTTGACAGAGGCAGAGGCTCGAGGGAGTCTGACGGTCGTCGGCACCATATAATCGGCTTTCAAGATAGAGCGAGCATCCACAATCACGCTGACGGGGAGCAAATTCCATTTGAAAATGGCGAAATTCATACGGTTGTAGAATTTCTCCAGCCAGGCCAGTTTCTGCTCTGCGCTGATGGGTTGTCGGTGTTTTTCATACCAAAAGGGTGATTTCAGCATCTGTGAAAGCCCTTCCCCTTTGTTTTCAATTCGCCAGATAATTTCGTCCATAAATTCGTAAGGCATCAGGTCATCTTCGGCGGCCAGAGGCTTACCGGTTTTGGGGTCAATCTCCAGTTCAGCCCCGGGACGTTTCTTTAAGATTTGCTCTGGAATTGCATTTTTTACTGACCTGTTGGCATTCATCCAGTGGCCCAGGGTAAACAATTTGGTTTTAACAATATCTGCAATTGGGGCAAAGCCGCCAGACATATCCCCGTTGATGGTGGCATAGCCCACATAGGCTTCCGATTTATCGGACGTGGCAATGGGAATCACACCCGGAAAACGATTGGCGATTCCCCAGAGGATCATTGCGCGAGAACGTGCCTGTAAGTTGGGAACGGTGTTATCTTTCCCCGTGGTGGGGGCGCCCCACTGAGTGCTTGCTGCCATTTGGGCTGTTGCACTGTTGAGCCCGGCCTGAAAGGTATCTACGGCATCCGTGATCGGGACTTCTATAAAGCCAATGCCGAGTTGCCTGGCCAAAACTTCGGCGTCAGACTGACTTTCACTGGTGGTCATTTTTTTATACGGCATGCTGACTCCCAGGACGTTTTCGGGGCCCAGGGCATCGGCCAGCAGCGTGGCAGAAATGGTAGAGTCCAGACCGCCTGAGAGTCCCAATACGGCCCTTCTTTGGCCAGTCTTGGCAAAATAATCTCGGATTCCTTGTACAACTGCCATATAGGTGCGGCCTAGATCGGTCTCATCGTAAGGGTTAAAGGTTTTACTGGCTTTCAGTGTTTTTTCTAGCCCAGGTGCCAGTGGATAAGCCACGCCTTGAGCTTCGTTGGGGTTTACAATCAGGAGTTGTTCTTCAAACGATTTGGCTCTGGCCAGGAGTTCACCCTTGGCGTTGTACACTCTGCTGGCACCGTCGTAGGAATGCTCATCGACGGCACCCACTTGATTGACGTAGACATTGGGAATACCGTATTTAGCGGACAAGTGGCTGAGCATATTGTGCTTGAGTTGCTCTTTTCTGCTTCGAGAGGGCGATGCGGAACAGTTAATCAGAAAATCGGGCTGGTGTTTGGCAATTTCCGCAACGGGATCCTCTGAATAGAGTGTCCGCTCAAAAAAATCAGGATCATTCCAACCGTCTTCGCAGATAAAGATACCGTAGTCTTTGCCGTGGATTTTCGCGGGCAACCCGTTTTGAGACACATGGCGCGAGGCAAGATGGGCTTTTGAAGGCGCATTGCCCAAGGTGTCTGCAGGCGAAAGCCCGGCATGGGGTGCAGCTTCAAATTGACGCCAGTCATTAAATTCGCCGTAGTTGGGGAGCAAGGATTTGCGGATGATTCCTTCAATCTTTCCATTGCCCAAAACGGCAATCGCATTATAGAACTGACGTCCGACCAGGCGGCGCCCCTTTTGAGCATCAGCAGGATTGAGTTCGCGGGGTTCGACAAACCCAACAAGTACCCTGGTTTTTCCTGATTTTTTGGCTAATTCTTTCAGCCAGATGATGTTATCTTCAACCAAATTGGGGTGCCGGCCGATCACATCGCGAATCGGGTAACCCACCAGGGTTAATTCTGGAAACACCAAGGTGTCCACACCGGCAGCTTCTGCGGTTTGCATGTATTTCCATACCTTAAGGGCATTGCTGCGCACATCTCCCAGAGCAGGGTTGATTTGGGCCATGGCGATATAGCCTTGCCCGCGCTTACCGAGAAGTTTCT
>CAZZIY010000063.1:0-3264 GCA_964654525.1 uncultured Vampirovibrionales bacterium
GATGAAGCAAGGGGTTACCCTGGTTAAAAACCTGATTTTTGGTATTTTAAGCACACTGGCCGTGCTGGCTATCGTGATTGGTGGTCTGTATTGGTACGGAAAACAGTGGTTTCAAGAGAATAACACGCGGATAGCCAGTCGGGTATTTGGTGTGGGGCATATTCAGAAAGACTTTCAAGTGAAAGCCGCTCTGGAAAATCAGGGCCAAGCGATTATGGTAATGGAAGACCCCAAGCGACATTTGTTGTTGATGGCGATGGAAGAGCCGGATCGCTCAAAGCTCGAGATGATGAAGGATGCGACAACGCCTGCAGTACAAGTACTCAGTATGGTCGAAAAATTTCGTCAGTGGATTCGTCGTCCTTCTGAAGATCCTAACGCGCTGAGACCTAAGCGACTGAAGACAGCGGCAGGTTCCTACCCATTGCTTTACCTGGATGCGCCTCTCGGCGAGCAAGGACAGGATAATGCTGGAAAAAAACTACCAGCAGTTTTGTTAGGGGCGCCGTATCAACACCCCCATGCTCCTCGGGATCCTAAAACAGGGAAAGAAAAGGGGCCCGTTCCACAAGGCGTGTGGTTATTGCTACAACCTTCTGATGGTGTTTCCTCACCGATCCCCTTTATCACTTTCGGCAGTCCTTCCAGCAACAAGGCCAGCAACAAGGATAGTTGTGATCCTGCCAAAACGGCCACTACCCATGAGACGCTGCAAGTCGCCTTAAAAGATGTAATTGAAGAAACCCAATTAAAACGCTCTTTGAAGCCAATTTAACTTAGAAAATTTTCAGAAACTTAAGGAGAAACCCGATGGTTAACCCGCTCGTCAGTGAACCCAAATCGTCTAACAAAAAGTGGCTTATCGGCTGTGGTGGTTGTCTTGGGGTTATTCTCATTCTGGCCATCATTGCTTTGGGTATTACGATGTGGGCGGTTAATGCCTATAACGAAAACAATACCAAGGTGTCGCAGTCTTTATTTGGGGGAAAACCACCCGAGACCTTCACACCTTTGTTCGGCATGAGCGTGAAAAATAATACCAATGTGATGCTAATGGTTCATAAAGGGTCTGGCCATATGCTAGTTGCTCTCGATATGCCGATGAAGGGGCCTGAAATCCAGGCGATGCAGAAAGGAGATCCTGCTGCGATCGCTAAAATGGCACAAGATGCAATGGATAAAGGTAGTAAGTCTTCTCGATCCATACGCCATCGAGAGGCCAAGGTGGTTGGTTACAGTGAACAAATTTTGTTGGGCGGCAAAAAGCTGCCGATTATCTACATGCAAATGGAGCAGGATGCCGATGTGATTCCATGTGCCGTTGCGCTCATCCCTAAAAAAGGAGCTCAAGGCTTGGTCTTGCTGTCTATGGATCCAACTGGTACCTCAGAGGGGGTATCTAATGCTACACCTGAAAAAGCGCCAGATCAGGCGGTCTATACTTCATTGGGTCAAGATATTGGCGATCTGGCCCGTTCTTTAAAGCAAGATTTATAACGAGCTCAGGCTGACAGCTGGTTTTTGTCCCATCTCCAGAAGATACCGTCCTGTCAAAGACGCAGGGTTCTGGGCAATCTCATCAGGTGTGCCAGTGGCCACCACCTGGCCGCCTCGTTCTCCGCCTTCTGGACCCATATCAATCACGTAATCTGCGGTCTTGATAAAGTCCAAGTGATGCTCAATCACTACCACGGTGTTTCCTTGCTCTACCAACCTGTCCAAAATCGTCACTAAGTTCTCGAGATCTTGCCAGTGGAGGCCAACGGTAGGCTCATCAAGCAGGTATAGTGTGTTTCCCGTGCTGCGTTTACAAAATTCAGAGGCCAACTTCAGTCGCTGCGCTTCTCCGCCAGAAAGGGTTGGTGCCGGTTGCCCTAAATGAATATAATCGAGCCCGACATCGCATAGGGTTTGAAGATAGCGTTCGATTTTGGGATGCTCTTCAAACAAAACAAGTGCTTCGGCAACAGACATGCCCAGAACATCAGCAATGGTCTTTCCTCGGTAGGTGACAGATAGCGTATCCAAGTTATAACGGGCACCGTTGCACTGTTCGCACTGGATATGCACATCGGGCAAAAAGTTCATCGCAAGTGTCATCGTGCCGTTGCCTTGGCAGGTTTCACAACGGCCTGAAGCCACGTTAAAACTAAAACGCCCTGACTGATACCCGCGAATCTTGGCCTCTTCCGTATTGGCAAACACATTGCGAATCGAGTCGAACAGGCCTATGTATGTGGCGGGGTTGCTGCGAGAGGTTCTGCCAATGGGGGCCTGATCAATGACGATAAATTTATCGAGGTCTTCCAGCCCTTTGAGGTCTTTATAGCCAGACGGTTTTGTCCGGTGCCTCAGAAAATGGTAGCCAAGCGCTTCATAGAGAAGATCAAAAACCAGCGTCGACTTGCCCGATCCACTGAGTCCTGTGACACAGATAAGAGTCCCTAGGGGGAAAGTAACATCAATGTGTTTTAGATTATGCCGGTGTGCGTCTTTTAACGTTAAAAACTTGCCGGATCCCTTGCGGGGCTGGCCATTTTTTTGGATCTGGCGCTTGCCGCAAAGGTAGTGCCCGGTGAGTGAATCTGGCACTTTTTCAATATCACGAGCAGCGCCTTCAGCCACAATACGTCCACCATGGATCCCTGCTCCTGGGCCAATATCTACCACCCAATCGGCAGCACGTATCATCTCTTCATCGTGCTCGACAACGATGAGTGTATTGCCTTGGTCTCGAAGTGCTTGAAGGGTCTGGATAAGCTGACGGTTGTTATGCTGATGCAGCCCAATGCTCGGCTCATCTAAGATATACAATACCCCAGACAATCCTGAACCAATTTGAGTCGCCAGACGAATTCGCTGAGATTCACCTCCTGAAAGGGAATTTGCTGAACGGCCCAGGGTGAGATAGTCCAGTCCCACGTTTAATAAAAACTCGAGTCGCTTTTCCACTTCTTTTAAGGGTTCTCTGGCAATCTGTCGCTGATTTTCACTCAGACTGCTGGGAATGTTCCGCACGTGATGCAGGGCAGATTCAATGGAAAGTTGGCACAAGGCGTGTATCGAAAGCCCGTCAATCGTGACGGATAAACTAATGGGTTTTAGCCGGGCACCCTGACATTGAGAGCAAACACTGGGGGAGAGAAAACCTTCTATGTATTGTTTTACGCTGGCAGAGCCGTGCTGTAACCGCCGGTTTAGAATGGGGATCATGCCGTCAAAGCGGGTGACAAACTGAAACCAATCGGTTTCGTCTTCATCTTC
>CAZZIY010000063.1:3364-9755 GCA_964654525.1 uncultured Vampirovibrionales bacterium
GGATCGGCCTCACTGTCGCCGTAGAGTAAAATCTGGCACTCTCGGGGGCTGAGCGTATCATAAGGGACATCAATGCGAATCCCATAGGTTTTGGCCAGTTTTTTGAGAAAGGCTTTAAAATAACGTCCGGTGGTTTTTTCAAAGGGGATGATAGCCCCCTCTAAGAGGCTCTTGCTTGGGTCAGGAATCAAAAGCTGTTCTTGTATATGATATTGAAGACCCAGGCCTTCACAGGTCTCACAGGCCCCGTAGGGAGAGTTGAAACTAAACATCCGAGGAGCCAATTCTTGAAACCCGGCCCTGCCCAAATCCAGTTGACAGTGAGGGCAGGCCAGTTGTTCGGAGAAAAATTGTTCAGATTCCACCGGCTGTTGGGGTGGATTTTCCATCAGGTGGGCAATCAGCATGCCGTCTGCTTTTTTCAGCGCTGTTGCCACACTTTGGCTGAGTCGCAGCTGTGAGGCACTATCCTCTGGTTTGAGAATCAGCCGGTCAATCACCAGCTCAATATTGTGCCGTTTGGTTTTTTCAAGCCGAAAGTCATCCGGCATCTCTTCAAGCAGGTGGATTTCCCCGTCAATACGCACCCGGACAAACCCTTCTTTGCGCCATTGGTTAAATTGAGCGTTGTATTCTCCTTTACGGCCACGCACAACAGGGGCTAAAATCTGTAGTTTAGTGCCTTCGGGAAGTTTGGCAATGCTTGCGACAATCTGGTCTTCACTTTGGGGGTGAATAGCCTCTCCACATTCGGGGCAATGAGGGCGTCCGACTCGAGCGTATAACACGCGAAGAAAGTCGTAAATCTCGGTGACGGTGCCCACGGTTGAGCGGGGGCTGTTGCTACTGGATTTTTGGTCAATCGCAATGGCCGGAGAGAGGCCTTCAATGCTTTCTAGAGCGGGTTTGCTAAATTGTTCGATAAACTGCCTGGCATAGGCATTCATACTTTCGACGTAGCGGCGTTGGCCTTCGACAAAAATGGTGTCAAAGGCCAAAGAAGACTTCCCTGATCCTGAAACCCCGGTAAAGACAATTAATTTTTCACGAGGCAGCGTCAAGCTGACGTTGGCCAGATTGTTTTCACAGGCGTGATGAACGGTGATATTTTGCATAGCGAATAAAAATGCTGCGCTTTTCGAAAAACGGACTATGGTTTTAAAGACGGTACTGCAACAGAGGTGTTACAAATGACGGAAGCGATTCAAGTTTGCCGCATGCGATACGATACCACATGCAGGGAGCACACCCAGTATTTTCTTGTACACACCTGTTAAAACCAAGCTGTATCCCGTGGAGATAATGGTCCGTCCAGATGAGTGATTCGCAATCACTGAAACGAATTCGACAAGAATTCTTCAAAGAAACCCTGTCAGCCGATGAATCTGGCGGAGAAGGCGCTGATAATGTATCATTGCGCTCCTACATTTCGCGGCATTTGGAAAATCAGATGCAGCAAGAGTTTGAAGATTTGGCAGACTCACCTGATCACGATAATTCAGATTTAGCTGCTTCAATAAGCCAAAGAGCCGGAAAAGCCAAGGCCGGCTTATTGTCCTCGCAACTCAACCCCTTTTATCAATCCTCTGCCAATGATCCAGCTTCTTCCAAGAACGGATACCAACTCAATGCACTGGATACAGAGTTAAGCGCTGGGATTGAACAATACCTGCCCACCCCGATTGTTCGCCTGAGAATTGTGAAAGAACGCTTGGTTCGGGATATTGCAACAGTTGAACGCCGGCTAGAACAATTCCGCAGTATGACGGTACTTTCACCAGAGGCAAAAGAAAAACTGGCGCTGCTAGAGCACCGGTATTTGAGCCTAAAAGCCCATGAAACTCAAGTGAGTGAGGAGCTTACCTTGCTGCTGGCCAAGCAGTCCTGGGTGTTTCGTCTGATCCAACAGGTACAGCACCTCAATCACAGTGTTCAAAATACAGGAGCCCCCTTGGCTGAGATGGCCAGTTTATCTTACTGGATGGCAAAGCTCGATCCTCAAAAAGAAACGTTGGTCAATCTCAATACCCATCTCAAAGATGTCAAAGAAGTCCTGGCGGATCATTACCAGAGACCGAGTCTGGCGTCTCACGAAATAGCCGAAATAGTGAACCATTACGATCACGTGGTGCGAGAGCTGGATATGTTGGCAGATGAAATCCGCTCCCGTAAGGATCTTTGGGGCCGTTTTAGCGATGCGGTCAACGGCTGGGCACACCGCTGGATAGCCTCACAGGTTGGCGCTAATCTTAATGGTTAATGGCCTCTGTTCCAATAGAACTCGTGTCTGCTTCCATTTTAGGACTGCTGTTTAAGATATTAATATCGTGAACTGCTTTGACACTCCAGCGTTTTTCGTCTGGCTCGTTCGTGTAACACAAGTATACTTTTACTTTGAGCGGTGTTTTTGTGAATAAACTGGTGCTAAACCCTTGCTCAGGCTTTACCTTGATTTTTTTGACGGTTGTCAGCGGCTGTTCATTGCTGGCAATGTTGGTGATAACTTCATCCAGAAGTTCTGTTCCTGCATAAAACTGGGTTTTCACAAACAGTGAATTCAGGGGCTCCGCGTTTTTGTTTTGCACCCGAATACGAACTTGCGGGGTAAAGCTAATTAATCTTGAGGCACTGCTACTGATCGCTGAGGCGGGGTCATCAGGGTTTAATGTCTCATCGGGAGGGGGGTCTTTCGGGGCTTTCACTTTTTTGGAAGATTTATCCACGGCGATAATGGATTCCACCACCAGGCTCACCGGGTATAGGACGCCGTCTGAACCAGAGCCGGCTTGTACGACGCGTTCTGCCTCATCAAACAACTGCTGAGCTGCATCTTTTTTGTTGGCCGCAAGAAGTTCTTTGCCGCGTTTCATCAACAAATGAGAAAGTTTGACGCTCAGCAGATTGGGATTGGCTTCAAAAGCCTTTCGGTAGCAGCGGATTGCTTCATCTAACTGGTTGGACTTTTCGTAGAGCGCCGCCAGAGAAATTTCACTATCAGCCGAATATCGATACCGCATTGATTGCGTCATCACTGCGATGGCATTTTCCAGTCGATTGGTACTGGCCAGCAGGTTGGCATAGGTCGTCATTGCTTCTACCAGCTTGTTCTTAACGGCCGTTTCAGCCGGGAAGTTCGTCGCATAGCGCAGGGACTTTTCGTATTTTTCGATCGCATCATCGTAATTTGGGACTGCTTCTGTATCTTCCACATCAGAGACGGTGTGATCTCCCCCCATAATATGATCGCCCCATTGCTCATAGAGATCGAAAAGACAACTGGCAAGGGTTTTAGAGTTTTTGGATCGTTTGTTAATGTTTAAAAGGACGGCTTCGGCGTCTGGGAAATTGTCTTGGGCAATATAAAGCTTGCTGGTGGCGATTTCGGCATCAAAATCCTGACTGTTATTGGGCTTTAGTGACAGTGCTGTTCGAAATTCTGACTCTGCCTTTTTTCGGTCTCCCATGGCAAGAAAGGCTTTTCCCAACAAGAGATGGGCCTTGTAGTCGTCTTTATTCTGATTCACCAAGGTTTGAAACGTTTGTGCGGCCCAGGCGACTTTTCCTTCTGTCATGTAGCGATTGCCACGGGCAATAATGTCTTCCTGGTCGGTATAGCGAAGCACGAGCAAGCCCGCAAAGATAAAACCGGTGAAGACAATCGCGCCCACAATGGTAAAGGCAAATTGGGCCCGTTGATCGGCAAGCAGTGTCCGTAGCCACAGGGGTGCACGGTTTCGCCGGCGCCGACGGGGTGAAAATAGTCGGTCAAATGACCACATAATAAGATTTGCCTTACTAGCGTCTCTACTGCTAACGCTTCTTGTTATCGCTTTTTGCCGCAGCCGCCCTATTATACGAAAAAAGCATGTTTAAACAGAAGCGACAGGCTGGCTTCTTTAGGGCTTGCTCCTTTTCAGACTGTCTGGGTTTCTCAGCAAGTCGATCAGCCGGGCGCCAATTGGGTAGCCGGTGACTTCCTGAAAGTGGAGAAACATCGGGCTGGGGTTGCCTTCGATAAAAACGTATTCTTGCTCAGGGGTGCGGCGTAAATCGATGCCAGAGAAGAGAAGGCCGAGCTCTTCTGCAACGTGGACACAGGCTGCTTGTACAGTCTCAGGCAGTTCAATCGGGACAATCGGAGCTCTGGGGTCATCTCGAAAATCCAGAGTCTGGCTTTGAATCTCAGCGGCATAGGTCTCACCGTTGATAAAATACACGCGAATATCCACCCCAGGGATCATCTCTTGAAACTGGACCGGGGACTTACTCAGCTCTTTGAGTCGATCAGGTTTGATGTCATCCTTTTTGACTGGGCTGGTGTGGGCCCCTCCCCGAACAGGCTTGTAAATGACCTTGCCGTTGTATCGGTGATAAAACCCCTTGACAGCCTCTGGGTCATTAGAGATCAACGTATCTGGAATCCGTAACCCCGCCTCTGACAATAGTTTTAACTGGAAACCTTTGTATCTATGTTGTTCAATGGCATCTGCACTGTTGACCCAAAGACAAGGCAGACTGCGAAACAGAGCGCCAATTGCGGAATCTATTTCACGAAAGGCCATTTCGCGAATAAAGGAATCTGTGATGCTGGGACTCAGTTCAATCCCAAAATGATAACGCCAGTAGACCGATTGAACGGCATTAAGAGGGATGCTGGGGCTTTTATTGTCCACCTGAAGATGGCCGTTTTGGGCTTCACCCGGATAAAAGGCCAGCTTCATCTGCGTGGGAAAGCGGCGGGTATCAAAATAAACCGGGCTTTCTCCCAGAGCCTCGAGTCGGTCAAAGATATAGGCCGCGTGTGGCTCGTCAGCAGCGCCAATAATCAAGATAGGATTTTTGTCTCGTAGATTCATCATCAGAGAGATTATAAGAGAAAAGCCCCCAACGCGCCCTAAGGCAACAGATGGGGGTTTCTCCTCTCTCGAATGCTATTTACAGCTTGCTGATGTCGCTATCGCTTAAGCTGTTGCTATTGCCGTCTAGGCCCATTAACTTTCGCAGATCGGCCGTGGTGATAACACGGTTAGATCCGGTTGTGGTGTCTAGTTGGGCGATTTTATCGAAGTTGGTTAACACCAGTTGGCTCAAATCATATTGCCGTTGTAGCGCACTGGCGCTGCCAGATCGGATACGGCTGATGAGATCTTTGAGCCGTGTCGCATAATCGTTGATTTCAGTCTTCGTGATACCGTTACGACCGTCCGTGTTGCTTTGGTTATACAGCGTATTCACCTCGCCACGGGAGTAGAGGGGTTTGCTCTGATTGTCATTTTTAGTCACGTCGCTCTGGGTAATATTCCAGATGTTGCCGTCATTATTGGCGGTATTAATTAAGTCATTGCCACTGATACCATTATTTTGTCCATCTGTTTTGGCAATGCCGTCAAAGTTTTTGCTCAGAAAACGGGCGCTGTTCAGGCGGTCTTGTATGGCCCGACTGAGGTTTTGAAACAGTGGGTTTGAGCTGTTGACATAGGGACGAATCCGGTCAAGCCAGCTTTGCTGTGTTTCCAGTGCCTTGGTGTATTGAGTGAGTTCGGATTTGCTGATTTGGCCGTCTCCCCCGTAGCCCCAAGGGCTACCGCTGCGGTCGGCTTCTCGAAGGACTTGAAAAGCAGAAAATGTGCTGATGCTGGTGGGTAAAGTGGTGTCGATTGGTTGCGGATCGATTGGCATAACGGGGCAGTATCCCCAAGCGCCGCCACCTTCTTCGTTTAAAGCCATTGTGGTGACTTGACAGTCATTTTGGAGATAGCTGGGACGGTACTGTTGGGCATATCCCAGGGTACGGGCTTGTTGAAAAGAAACATAGGCCATCGTAAAAAACCTCTTAACTGCTGAGTGAACTTTGTGTGAACTGTAGAGTGAACGTGCAGTGTTATATTGATAAAAAAACAAAATAAATATCTAAATTGCCTAAAAGTGATATCTCAAAGATATATTTGTTACATCTTTTTACAAAACGGGGTGTACACCCTTAAAAACCGCAGACCAAAACCCCCAGAAGAGTCGCTCCAGAAGGGTTACTTGTGTCGCGATTTTCTGAGGGTTTTAACGAATAGACGCTCTATGCCTGTTAAATATTCGGTTTATACATTACCAACAAATGATCGGGTCATCCTGGGGGGGGTTCAGCAATTCATTGCGGGTAATTTGCTGATAGTTGCGGTCGCGGCCAGCGGAGCGGAATAAATCACTGGCAGTAATACTACTGGCATCACCGTCTTGACCTGCAATCAGACTGAAATTGGTTGTTAGAAAGTTATTGGTGGTGATCTGGCTGTCTAAATATTTAGAAATGCCGTCGAGTTGGCCCTGAGGCTCCCACCCTTTGAGCAAATCTACCAGCTGTTTCATCCGGCCAAGGTTTTGCCCCAGTTGGCTCAGC
>CAZZIY010000064.1:0-9623 GCA_964654525.1 uncultured Vampirovibrionales bacterium
TGGTCTCAAATAGCGGTAACATCATATATCATCACCCATTCTCAAATCATCTTTCATGTCTACCATGTTGAGGATTTGATTTTTTAAAATTAAAAGTATGTACCAGTTTACTGATGTGTTCTACACACAGTTTAAGACGAGTGGGCGGAAAATGGTTCCCAAAAAACATAAATATTAATGTTTGAGAGGTTTAAAAAACCTCATTACTACAGGGTTTCGCTAATAAGGCGCATCTTCAGTGGAGACATCCGAAGGGCCACGAAATAACGATGAGAATTCTTTCACCACCACGTCGAAAATACGCTCATCACGGTGTTCGCTCAACTCTTCAATCAATTGTGAGAGTGGGTAGGTTCCTTTTTGGCCACCGGTATATTTCCGCACAGCAACGGTGTTGTCTGCCATCTCCCGATCACCAATAACCAGCATATAAGGTGTTTTTTGTGTTTCCGCATGGCGAATCCGGTAATTAACGCTTTCGTTGGAGGCAAGATCAAAGCGGAACCCCAGCGATTTAAGCTGCTTCACCACAGATTCAGCATGGGGAATATGGCGTTCCGCTATCGGCAGAACCACCCCTTGCACAGGGGCTAGCCACGTGGGGAAGGCCCCGCCTAAGTGCTCAATGAGAATCCCAATAAAGCGTTCAAACGATCCAAAAATAGCCCGGTGAACCACAATGGGTCTTTCAGTGGTACCGTCGGGTTTGACGTATTTGAGATCAAAACGTTCAGGAAGTTGGAAATCGAGCTGAATGGTGCCGCACTGCCATTCTCTACCCAAGCTGTCTTGGATATTAATATCAATTTTCGGCCCGTAGAAAGCCCCTTCACCTTCGTCAATCACAAATTCTTTGCCAGCAGCTTTGAGGGCAGCCTGCAGGGATGCTTCGGCCTTGTTCCATACGTCTAGACTGCCGAGATAACTCTCAGGACGTGTGGAAAATTTGATGTTGTAGTTGAGTTGAAAAATTTGGTAAATCCGGTCCAACATTTCCAATAATGCCTGGACTTCAGCTTCCACATGCTCAGGGGCCAAAAAGATGTGGGCATCATCTTGAATAAAATTACGGGTGCGCATAATGCCGTGCAATGCCCCGGTGGCTTCGTTTCTATGGAGAATCTGACCTTCGGCGATTCGCAAGGGCAGTTCTCGGTAAGAGCGAAGTTGGCTTCTAAAATACAACATGGTATCCGGACAGTTCATCGGTTTTAGCGCAAAATCAGCTTCCCCTTCAGCGTCACGGAAGATAAACATGTTTTCCTGAAAATGGTCCCAATGGCCTGAGGTTTCAAAGAGTTCTTTTTTGTAGAGTAAGGGGTTGAGAATCTCAATGTAGTCTTTCTCAGAGATGGTCTCACGCCAAAATGCCATCAGCTGATTACGCAACGTGACCCCGTGAGGATGCCACAGGGCTGAAGCGGCCCAAGGATGGAAGGAGAATAAATCCAGCTGGGGGCCGAGTGTTCGGTGGTCTCGCAGTTTTACCTCACTGAGAAACTCCATATAGCGCTCGAGATCTTTCGGCCGACTCCATGCTGTGCCTGTAATTCTGGTTAGAGAGGGTTTCTCTTCGTCCCTCCAATGGACAGCAGAAAGGGTAAGCACTTTATTGCTTCTGCAAAGCCCTGTGTGAGGAACATGAGGCCCGGCGCACAGGTCAACAAAATTTCCATTTCGATACAGTGTCACAGTTTCAGAGGGGATTCGCTCAAGAACTTGGAGCTTGTAGTGTTGTTGCTTTTCTTTAAAATAAGCAATGGCGTCAGCTTTAGAGACACTAGCCACTTCAAATGGCTGTGATTTCCCGGCAATTTTATCCATTTCTGCCTGGATAGAGGTTAAATCCTCTTCTTTGAGCGGTTCGGCTTTTTTGATGTCGTAAAAATAGCCTTGTGGGGTCGCTGGCCCCGTGGCAAACTCTGTCTCTGGAAACAGTTGTGTTAAAGCCGCGGCCATAATATGTGCTGAGGAATGGCGGATCCGAATGAGTTGCTCGGTAGCAGAGAGCTGATTAAACGCTTTGGCGTCCACGGCCTGCCACTCTAAGGAGGATAACCAAGTACTGGATTCATTGGCGTTGTTCTCACCGACCGTAAGATTCCCAGAAGAAGTCTGGTTCATGACAGAGTTTCCTTTTATATTTTTTCTTGGCTAACAGTTTGCCACAGTGGCACGGTGAAAAAAACCCCGGCCTGGTGCATAATTTTGCCTGAGTCCTTTCACCAGGTAATGTCTTTATCAGGAGTATGTAACCCTTGACTCAAGAACGTCTTAGCCCCAAAGCTCCCTCTCCAATATCAATTTTATTCGTTTGCATGGGCAATATTTGCCGGTCGCCTTCGGCTGAAGGGGTGTTTCTCTCTAGGCTAAAGCTTAAAGCGCCTGAGTGGTTAGCATCTGGTGCTTTAAAAGTAGATTCCGCTGGGACTCATGGCTATCACGTGGGCGCACCGCCGGATCCTCGTTCCATTGAGGCCGCCTTAAACCGTGGAGTGGATCTCCGTGCTTTGAGAGCTCGACAAGTGACGCCAGAAGATTTTGAAGAGTATCATTACATCCTGGCGATGGATCACCGCAATATGGCCGATCTCGAAGATATTGCCGGCACCCATGTATTTCATCAGAAGCGGTCTCAGGGCGGTGTTCAACTGTTTCTGGATTATGCCACAGAACAAAAAGTCCGTGAGGTGCCGGATCCTTACTATGGTGGTCCAAGAGGGTTTGAAATGGTCTTAGACTTGATTACTCAGGCATCAGACGGGTTTATCTCTTACTTAATCAAAACAGAACAAGACAGATGAAGTATCTTTTTGGAGAAAATGCAGAGGCAACCCAATCCGAGTTGTTACTAATCGCTGGAATTCTTGGGGTGGACTCATCCCAGATTAAAGAGGTACACCCCTTACATGGGGGCTGTGTTGCCTCTGTGCGCAAAATTAGCTTTAAAAAACCCGTCCATTTTGCGGTCAACCCAGTAGGGGAGGCATTGTCCGAAGTGGTTCTCAAGTCACTCAATACCGGAGCCACAAATACAGAAGCCCTGTCTACAGAGGCCTTAATGCTGAAATATTTGGCTGAGGAATCCCACCTCCCTGTTCCCAGGGTGCTGAGTGCAGCTAAGACGTCCTTGGTCCTGTCACTACTGCCTGGAGATTCTGTGATGACGCCAGCGCGGCAACAAGATACCGCCAAACATATTGCTGCCCTTCATGGTATTCAGCCAAAGCCAGATAAGACGCCAGCAGAGCATAAAAATTGCTATGGCTTTGCGTATGATACTTATCTGGGCGGGTTGAGACAGCCCAACCCTTGGACAGATTCTTGGCGTAATTTTTACCGAGAACAGCGTATTTGGTATACAGCACAGGCTGCTCACCGAGAAGGCTTGCTTTCGGTCAAGGTGATGCGTCGGCTGGACAAGTTCTGTTCGCGTCTCGATAGATGGCTGGATGAACCACAAGGGGGGCCTTCGCTTGTTCACGGTGACCTATGGACGACCAATATTTTGGGGGTTGGCGATGCGATTTCGGGTTTTATCGACCCTGCCATTTATTACGGACATCCTGCGATGGACTTGGCTTTTGGGACTCTATTTAATACTTTCCAAGAACCCTTCTTTAAAACCTACGCTGAATACAAAACGGTTCCTGAGGGCTTTTTCGAGATCGTCAAAGATCTTTATAATCTCTACCCTCTGTTGGTTCATGTCCGGATTTTTGGCCCGGGATATGTATCTGATATTGAAGGGATATTAAAGCGCGTGGGTTGTTAGTCGATATCCGTAATACTGTTGCTATGTTGTTGCTCGTCGTGATTTCTGTTAGAAAAATTTAATAAGGAAAACCCTATGCGTGTTGCGGTGCTGCGCCATTTTGAAGGCGATCAGCTAGGCCCACTGGCCAGTGTTTTTCAAAAACGAGGCCTTCAATATTCCTATGTCAACCCGGTACAAACCAATTTGCTCGAAAGCTGCCCCCTGGATCAGTACGACGGCGTGGTGATGTTGGGCGGCAGTTATGAAGGGTTAGACGGAGATGCAACTCCCCAGTGGTTGGCGCTTGAAATCGCGTGGGTTCAGGAAATGCTAGAGGCGGAGAAACCTATTTTTGCAATCTGCTTTGGGGCACAAGTCCTTTGCCGTGCTTTGGGCGGGTCTGTGATTCGTTGCCCCGAAAAAGAAGTGGGCTGGTATCCATTGCTACTGAATGAAGCCGGAGCACAAGATCCTGTCTTGTCCTATCTTTTGGAGGCACCCATGCAATTCCACTGGCATGGGTTTGGCTGCCAGTATCCATCAGGGGTGGTTGGTATGGCAAAAACCAAATCCTGGCAAAATCAGGCCTTTCGCTACCGAAGCAATGTCTACGGTTTACAGTTTCACCCGGATATGACGCTGGAGAAGATTCGCCTCTGGTTGAGTCAGTCCAAGAGTCTGACTGATGTTGAAAAAAAAGCCATTCTCGAACAATCACTGCGGGTGTTTCCAGAATCCTCTGACACGGCACGGGCAATGTTTTCTCGGTTCTGTGAAGTCGCCTTTGCTTACTTGCCGCTTTCTTAATAGCCACGTCTGAATACTGTTTTTTGACAAGCGTGCTGGGGCATACGATAATCCGGGCTATTCCATTTGATTTGTGAGGTGTTTCCTCAAATTCTCTCATGACTTCTGTCTTAAACACGTCCGACCCATCTCCACTGCTGCGCCCGCTGACAATTCTGGGGGCGGGTTTGAGTATTGGTCAACCTCACCCTGGGGTGGAGTCTGCCCCTGAAACGATGCGCCGCCACGGGTTATTATCGGTAATTGAAAACCTATCCACGTGGCAGGTGAATGATGCTGGGGATTTGGACTTTGATAAAGAACTTCCTGTCTGCTCTTTGACGCCAGGGCAGATTAATAATGTCCTCGAAGCTGCCTATGGGACCCGAAAAATAGCCGAAGCAACAGAAGCTATTGCTCGCCGCGGGGATTTTTGTCTGACCCTGGGCGGGGATCATAGCATGGCTGCGGGCTCTATCTACGGGCTACTCAAAGCCATTCCCGATCTTTCTGTGATTTGGGTGGATGCGCATGGCGATTTTAATACCCCTTTGACAAGCCCCAGTGGGAATTTCCACGGCATGCCTGTGGCTGCCCTGACCGGAGTGTTTGATCTTTCCGCCTACCCTGGCTTTGAGTATTATCAAGCTTTATTACCCCCAGAACGCATTGCCCTGGTCGGTGTCCGTAGTCTAGATCGAGAAGAACGGGAACTGTTGCAGCAAAAAGGGATTTTGGTTTTTACGATGTCTGAAATCGATCGCTACGGCATCGGCAAAGTGATGCAAGCAGCGTTAAAGCGTGTGAATCCGATGGGGGTCAACCGCTTGCATTTGAGCTTTGATATTGATGCACTGGATCCTGCGATAGCGCCCAGTACTGGGACGAAAGTGCCGGGGGGATTGACCTACCGAGAGGCCCATTATATTGCTGAAGCAATGGCAGAGACGGGGATGTTGGTTTCGATGGATGTTGTAGAGGTAAATCCAGCCTTACGACCAGATGGTTCTTTTGATGAGACGACGACGGCTGATCCGACCGTTTTAATGGCGATTGAGTTAATCGAATCAGCCTTGGGGAAACGTATTGCACCCAGCCTGCTGATTGAAGATTTTATTCAGTAATGGTTGCTATCCTCGGGTTGGATTTTACCAGTGCGCCTTCAAAACAAAAGCCGATTACCCTTGCCTGGTGTGAATTAAACACAACGACCAATATTTTAGCGTTAAGCCATTTTGACAGCATTGACTCACTCAACTTATGGTCTGACTGGTTAGACCGAGAGTCGGGAGATCCCCATTCGAGTTGGATTGGGGCCTTTGATTTCCCTCTTGGTCAACCGGTTGTATGGTTACAAGAACTGGGCTGGGTGCATTTAGACAAGAACGGACATTATCCCAGTAATGCCTGGGAACAAGCGATGCAGCGGTTTTCTGAGATGAGTAAACAAGAATTTGAGGCGTTGATCCACAATGATATAGCAACGCGTCCGATGGGCGATAAATTTAGATTTCGTTTAACTGACAGAATGACACGGTCTTCCAGCCCGATGAAACTGCATTATCCCCCTGTGGGAAAAATGTTTTTTCAGGGAGCGTGTCAACTCTATAAGCGACCGTTTTCAATCTGGCCCTGTCGAGTGAACCAACACCCAAAAACGGTGTTTGAAGGCTACCCGGCCTTACTGGCCAGACGTTGGAGCAAAGTACCGTATAAGACTGATACCCCAAAATCAGCCTCGCAAAATCATCAACAATCCAGAAAAGATATAATCAAAGGGCTTCTCCGTGATACATTTACCGCAGAATTTGGGTTTAAATTAATTTTAAAACCGGATCAAAGCGAGCTGCTCCTTGCAGATAGTCGCGGAGATTATTTGGATGCATTGTTGTGTGCTGTTGAAGCCAGTTGGGCTTATTTACAGGGTGCTCCAGATTATGGTTTGTCAAAAGCATTATCTACACTTGAGCAAGCTCAGGTGTCACAAGAAGGGTGGATAATCTTTCCTGACAGTCCTGACAGCGTGAAGGAAGCGTTAGAAAAACGTCAGGACCGAAAATAAATTACTAAAATCATCGTGCCACACCCCGAGTTTAGGTCTGAGTGGAATTGAGTGAAATGCAGTGAGGGGGTGCTGTTTTCGAAATGATTTTTGTTTCACAATATCGCGCATCCAAGAAGATGGGGAGAGCACCACATAATCGCTGTTCGATAAAATCATAGAGTTTTCCAAATGAACAACCACAAAGCTTTTGAGCCCGAGCGAATCGGCAATATTGCCAAGGGGACTGACCAGGTCGACATAGTTATTGGAGCAATGAAATAATAAGAGCCCGTCTGGTGCTAAATGGCTGAGATAGAGTTTTACCGCTTCCTGAGTCAGTAAATGTAGGGGAATCCCATCGCCGTTAAAGGCATCCACTAAAATTAAATCGTATTTGAGTGAGCCTTTTTCTTTGGCCAGGGTTTGCCTGGCGTCCCCAATTTTGAAATAAATGGTTTTGGCTTTGGATTTAGTGAGGTAGTGAAACTGTTTTGTGGCGATGCGGACAATCTTGGGGTCGAGCTCGTAAAAGGTGAAGGTATCTTGCGGGCGGGCATAGGTACTGATCGTCCCAATTCCAAGGCCTATCCCAGCAACATTGATGGGTTTTGTTTGTCTTCGTTTTTGCAGTTCAGAAACGGCGTAATCAAACGCAGACCCAATTCCGTAATAGCTCGTAGGCAGCATATTAAAGGTTTCTTTTGAGGAGGAGAGTTCGTTCTGTTTTGCTTCATGAACTTGAATACCGTGAATCACTTTTCCGTTTTGCAATATACGCACTGTTTTACGGGCATTGCCTTTTTTAATTTCAACATCAGACACTTGGACTGCGCTGTAAAAATTACGCTCTTTGTGCAGTACAACGTTATTGTCACTAGATTCCTTATTAAAAACCAGAAAACAAAGCCCCAAGAGGATTATTGTCAATACTGGTGCTGGCCAGTGTGCCTTCCAAAGAGAGGTTTTACTTCGGAAAATTTGCATAGCGATATAAAGTAAAACAAGCGTGATGACGAGCGGTAATTCAAGATAGTTTGTGAAAATCATGGGGGCAATAAAATTCACAAATAACCCACCAAGAAAGCCGCCTAGGGCCAGTATTAAATAGAAGAAGGTGAGTTTTTTTTCTTCTGGTTTATGCAGCGCTAATTCGCCTTGGCAGATCATACTCAGGCAGAAAAACGCACTGAGAGAGGCAAATCCCTGAAGAATAATGATATTAATCGGTAGCTTCACCAGGGTTTCTTGAATAATGGGAACCCCAATCATCAGGGCCACCGAGATAATGGTTGCTAAGAAAAAAAACCGGGGTTTATACACACTGCGAGATTCAAAGCATAAGACAAATGTCAGTAAATAGAGTGCCAACGGCACAATCCATAAGAGTGGAATGGGGGCAATATCTTGTGTCATATGGGTGGTGAAACTCGCCAATAATGAGGTGCCACAAGCACTTAAAAATAACCAGCGTAAAATGTCAGACCACGGTGTTTTCTCTGAAGTTGTCTGGCTTGGGGTGCTCATCTCCGGAGCCAATCTAATTTGGAAAAGCGACTGTAGTAACGCAGCAAACAGAATGATTAACATCGCTAAACAGGTAAATAAGACATTCCATCCGTGGATTTGTTGATTTACCGTAAATTGAGGTTCAAGAACAATTGGAAATAAAAGTAACGCCCCAAAAGAACCTAAGTTAGAAATACTATAAAGTGGGTAGGGATCCCCTAGCTTAGCCAATCTGTACCAATTTTGAATGGTGCCACTAATCGTTGAAAGCAGCACGGCAGGTATTGCAACCCAGCGGGTGAGTGTGAACAGCAGCGGAAGTGTTGGATTATCATCCCCTATTCCCGTTATTTGCCAAGAATCCCAGTCGGGAAGATGGGGCATTAAAATCCCCCCTATTAAAAATAGCAGGGGATAGGCTATGCACTGGCGTTTATAGCTTAAACGTTGAAGCGCATGGGTAAGCAGATAACCGCTGAGCAGCGTAAACTGAAAAAATAGGAGACACACGGACCAGACTTGGGCAACGCCACCCAGTTTGGGCGTAATGACTTTCCCGACCAGGGGCTGAATTAGAAATAGTAGCAATGCTCCCAGAAAAATAATGATTTGAAAGCTAAAGGACAGTATTTGTTGACTTTGACTGCGGGTGGAAACTTCCGTGTCAGTGTTCAATTGCGATTCGCCTCTACTCGGCAGACTCTATTGAGCGATTATAGCATCTCAAGTAGGCTTCGTTCGAGTCTGTTTTTATGAGTGAATTCGCATTATGAGGAGATTCTTCTCTAGGGATGTGGCGGTGGTGGCGGTGCCGTTCCATTGGCAATGCCCTGAAGACCAGCCGCATTGAGATAGGAAGTATAGGCGTTTAGATTACTTTGATTATAGGATGCAGCCTCTCCGGTGCCCATAACATTTCTCATATCGGTAAATCCTGCAGAAAGTGTGCTCATTCCCGAAATTAGAAAGTTAATTAAATTGCTCAGACCCGGATTGCTATTGATTAACCCTTGGTAGGCCGAACTCGAAAGTAATCCATTAATGGTGCTCTGATTGGTTCCTAGATTATTTTCGAGTGTATGAATGCTATTTAACGTTCCGTCCACTGCGGAAGTACTATAACTACTCGAGGTTGATAAATAGTTTCCATGATAAGGATTAAAATAGCCTGACATGACTCCCCAGTTATCTCCGAGGCTATTTCCATTGTGTGCTGCCTGATTTAATGCTTGGACTAAAGGATCACCAGCACCTAATTGACTACCCAACTGACTGGCCAATGATTGCAGCATACTGGCAAAAATTGAAATTTGTTGATTTCCCAATCCGGCAATGGTTGTGGGAGGTGTGGGCGGGATATTTACACACAAATTGCCAGTAAAACAGGTTTGTGTCCACCCCGCAGGAGGCGGTCCAAGGGGGCTACCTGTGCTTCCTGTGGTAGAACTAGGGAAGCTGACGTTACTGCCAAAGGGCTGCACGGCGACAATCCCGAATGTAATGGATCCGCTTTGGCTACTGGAAAACCCG
>CAZZIY010000065.1:0-6422 GCA_964654525.1 uncultured Vampirovibrionales bacterium
TGAAACACGAATAAATTTTCGATATACTGGCAGTAATTCCCAACCTGATTGCCACGAGTCTCTTTTATGCTCAACCCTCTCTCACTCCGTGCCACCGGGTTTCGCTCGCCCGCAGAAGATTTTACCCAGCAAAACCGTCTATTCGGAATCAGTCTGGATGAAGCGCTGATTACCCACCCTGCGGCCACGTTTTTCTTCGCACTAGAGTCCCCCTTAATGGATTTACAAGTGGGTGATACCCTCGTGGTAGACAGAGCACTCCCTGTCACCCCTCACTGCTTAGCCCTACTGTATAACGAAACAAACGCCCAGTGGCAATTACAGAGGGGCAAAGATATCATTGCACAGACACATAGTACACAAGCAACCCTCTGGGGTGTGGTAACCTACGCCATTCGACCTTTGTTTGACCGTTGAAAAATAGTATCCGTGTTTGCCCTATTAGATTGCAATAACTTTTTTGCCTCTTGTGAGCGTGTCTTTCGCCCTGAACTAGCTAAAACGCCTATTGTTGTACTGTCCAATAATGACGGTTGCGTCATTGCTCGATCTCAAGAAGCAAAAGCCCTCGGTATTGCGATGGGAGCGGCAGTTCATTTGGTCAAACCACTGATTCAACGGTATCAAGTGCGTGTTTTTTCTGCCAATTTTGAGCTTTACGGTGATTTGTCTAACCGGGTATTTAGCTTACTCCAACAAAGTCTTTCGCCAAAATTTGTGGAAATTTACTCAATTGATGAAGCTTTTCTGGATCTCAGCACGTTAGAGCCGATGCTTTTACTAGATTTTTGCCAGGATCTTCGCAAACAAATCTACCAATGGACAGGTATTCCTGTCTCAATCGGTATTGGACAGACCAAAACACTGGCGAAAGTAGCTGCTGGACTCGCCAAGAAAAACACGTACCAGCAAAAGGCTTCTAAGCATTCTGGGGTTTTCTCTCTGGCCACATTGCCTTGTCATAACGAGAGTCAAGACAGTATTCTTGCCCAAGTCCCGGTTCAAGACATTTGGGGTATTGGCTTTCGCCTAACACCCGCACTACAAGGCCGTGGAATTGAAACCGCCTACGACCTCAAATATGCCAACGACGCTGTTTTACTGAAACGTTACGGCAGCACATTGCTTCGAACCGTTTGGGAACTCCGAGGAACCGTCTGCTATCCGCTAAAGACGACGCACAGTTTACGTAAAAGTATCGTCTGTTCTCGCTCATTCGGGCAAATGGTCGAGAGCTTTACCGATCTGATGCAGGCTGTGGCCACTTACACCGCTCGAGCAACCGAAAAATTACGTGAGGACGACCTACAGGCAGGATGTATCACGGTCTCTATCCGAACCAACCGTTTTCGGCCTGATGAAAAACAATACCGTGCCAGTCACAGCATCCGCCTATCCGTGCCCAGTGACGATACCCCAACACTGATTCAGGCTGCCAGACAGTGCCTAGAGCATATTTATCAACCCGGATTTCTTTACCACAAGGCGGGCATTCTGCTACAAGAACTAACACTCCTGAGCGCCAGGCAGCAGGATCTATTTGAAGTGCCTTCTGAGCGCAGCCCTGCCTTAATGAAGACACTCGACACACTCAACAAGCGCCATGGTCACGGCAGTATCCGCTTTGCCAGTGAGGGGCTCACAAGGCCTTGGTGGATGAAGCAGTCTTATCGCTCACCTTGCTACAGCAGCCGTTGGGAAGAGCGCCCCCGGGTTCAAGTAAATCGGGCAAAGACGGCATCAACGTGTTGTAACATCGCTTCTGACTCAAAACAAGCCGACAAAACATCCGCAGATAAATGCTGTTGCACCTGAGGATCTGCACTCACATTACGCTGAAAATTGCCGTTTTCAGAATCCCATGCGGCCATGGCATTTCTTTGCACAAGCGCATAAGCGGCTTCTCTGGAAAGTCCTGCCTCAACCAAAGCCAGTAATACCCGTTGCGAGAAAATAATGCCGCCCATCGTGTTCATATTCAGTTTCATTCGCTCTGGATAAACCACCAAATCCCGCATCACCCGGTTAAAACGATGAAGCATATAATCAAGAACAATAAAGGCATCGGGAAAAATCACGCGCTCAACAGAGCTATGGCTGATATCCCGCTCATGCCAGAGCACGATGTTTTCGAGCCCTGGATTGACATACGATCTCAAGAGCCTGGCCAGGCCTGAAAGATTCTCAGCGCTGATCGGATTCCGCTTATGAGGCATCGCCGAAGAGCCTTTTTGGCCCGATGTGAAGGCCTCCTCTACTTCTCGGACATCAGTCCGCTGCAGATGGCGAATTTCCGTGGCAAAGCGTTCCAAACTGGTGCCAATGCTGGCAAATACAAAAAGAAGCTGTGCATGCACATCACGAGAGATCACCTGCGTACTGGTTCTGGCAGGGCGTAGTCCCAAACGACGGCAAACTTGCGCTTCAACCTCTGGAGAGATATTGGAATACGTTCCCATTGGCCCGCTCATCTGGCCCACCGCACATTCAGCGAGAGCTCCTTCGAGCCGGCAAAGTTGCCTGTCAAGCTCATCAACCCAGCCCAGGATTTTCCAACCCCAAGTAATGGGTTCGCCGTGCATTCCATGAGAACGACCGACCATGGGCGTATGTTGATGAGTAAGTGCATGTTGATAGAGGGTTTCACGCAGAGTCTCAAGCCCTTGTTGAAGAAGCACTCCAGCCCGTTGGATTTGTAAGGACAAGGCCGTGTCAATTAAGTCAGAACTGGTCATTCCGTTGTGCAGAAAACGGGCGCTGTCCCCGGCCGCCTCAGACAACACAGTGAGAAAGGCGATCACATCGTGCTTCACTTCAGCCTCAATCTCATTCATCCGAAGAGTTTGGGCATCATTCCAAAAGCTATCTGAAGGAAGCGCAGCTTCTACCGCCTGAGACACACCAGCAGGAACTTGCCCCAGTGATTCTTGAACGGAGAGGACCGCAAGTTCTACCTCAATCCAGGTTCGATGCTTGGTATTGGCGTCCCATTGAGAGGCCATTTCAGGACGAGTATAACGTTCAATCACGGTAAGGCTGGTGCTCCGGCTTAAAGATTTCTAGAAAATCACTTTGAGACCTGCCCAGCTTAGCACCAAGGCATATGTCTGACCATCAAGATTACGGTCAAAAAATCTACTCCAAACTGCCGAGTGAAATTGCACCCATAAGCGTCATAATCAAACCCAGAAGATGAGAGTGGATATTGACTATGTTTGAGCGGTGTACTTTATTTACCACCCAGATCGCCATCTTGCTGGCTTTTTCGCTGTGCTTGAGCGGCACGCCGTGCCGTGCTCAAGATGGCCAAAACAACCCTAGTGTTGAAAATTATGAATTCTTGGCCGTTGAAGGGACTGCTACGCCCTGCTCCAGCACACCCGAGTGTAGTAATAAAGACGCCACAAAAGAACCCTCCACACTCGTCACCCCTGTGAGTCAAATACAGGCGCTAGCGAAAAAAAAGACCGGGCAGGACTATCAACTCATTTCCAGTCCTCCCAGTGGGCCTGGTGGATTTGACCAATTTAGTAATCAAGTGGTCAATAAAATCAATCAAAGTGCCACACGACCAACACCCAAACTGGAAAAGAAGCCTGAGACGGCTAAAAAGCCAGAATTAGCCAAAAAACCTGAGCTGGCCAAAAAGCCAGAGGCGAGCAAAAAAAGCCCTGAAAAAACAGTAGCTACGGCTGAAAAAAATTCCAGCCATCTGCCCCCAGTAGAAAGTTCTCAAAAACCGGTTGCCGCCAAAACCCTGTCGCCACATAAACCCCCGGTCGTCAATAAATCATCCCTCGCCAGTAAAAAAGCACCCGCTAAGCAACACCCTGAAGAAGTAGCCATGCGACTAAAAAAATACGCGCCGCTGCCTGCCAAAAAACCCAAGGCAAAAGAAGCGCAGTTTCAGGTTGAAAAACCTACCTTTATTAAAAAACCCGGGACCAAAACCACCAACAGCCCCCCTGAGCCTGCATCAAACCCAGTTCCTGCTCCTGTTGAGACTGCCGGCAATGACCCACAGAATAATACCCCTGTAGGCCCCCCTCTGCTGGACAGAAAAGGCCGCCCAATCGACCCAACCAAGTTGTTTGTCCAACCCGTATCAGGGATTTTGGTCTTAGCCGTTTACAAACCGGGACATCAAAAGGCCTTTAATGACATTGCTGTCATGTTTGCCAAAGAATACGCCTCACAGTTGGAAGTGCTCAGCCCGAACACCAAAGTCTATAACCCCACCTATACTGTTGAAGATATTCGGCTTCGGGGGCTTAATAAGGTTTATGATCAATTGCTGGATTATTACATTCGTGCGGGTCGACCTGAACCGCGAGCCCTCAATTATCTGCTTAATGAACTCTCCAGTGGAAATCCAGAAGGGATTCAGCGGGTCGCCTTTGTCGAAGCCGACGTCGATTTCCATCACCCACAAGAAACCACGACAATGAAAGATAAACTATCGTCGTTTTTTGCAGATACCCTTCCCAAAAATCAGCATTATTTTGTGGCCAGTCATGTCAAAATCTACGACACAACCCAGCCTTCTCATCCGCTGATGTGGCAATATCGCTGGCGTCAACCAGTCGATGCCCCTGCTCTCTACTCTGTAAACACTTCGGTATTTAATGACAGCAACAGTGTTCGGGTGTTTTCAAGCGTCTCTCAAAAGATGGGTCAACTGGTTGCCGGGGTTGCTCCACCCAATATCACCATGCTCTCTCAGGCAGACATCAATGCCAGACTTCAGGGCAAAGTATTAAAACCAGGGGCGTCGGATGCCAGTGGTTTTCATCCCAAACCAATCGGTAAATAACGCTATCAAATACAAATGACAAATATACGTCTGATATCCTTTATATTTTGTTTATAATCTCACTTTCAATCTTCTGTTTATCGTTTATCTGTAAAAAGAATGTAACAAAGCCATGTTTCTCAGCAATTTTACCGAGAAATTTGTTTTTATTTCGATACAATCCCCCGATTTGCTTTCATTGTTTTAAGGAGCCCCACCGAGATGGCCAAAGTGCTTATTTCCATGCGCGAAGATTTTTTGACCAAGATTGACGAAATTGCCGATGCAGAACAACGCACCCGCAGCGAACTTATTCGCCAAGCCTTACGCGAATACATCCGCCGCCGCAAGAAAGGGGCGTCTGCCAATTATGCCCGCAGCGCCGAAATTCTGGAATCCTTGTTATTTGACTAAGTTATTTGACTAAACCATCGACACAACACTCACAGTAGGAGAGCGTATTATTTATGAACAACAAAAGTTCTCGAGTATTGATTTCCTTGCCCGATAAATTTCTAGAAGAAGTGGATTCGATGGCAGAAGAGGAACAACGGACCCGAAGCGAGCTTATTCGCGAAGCCTTACGCTTATACATCCGCAATAGTGAACCGGGCGAAAAAAACCGGAGCTCCCTGCTGCTTGATTGATCTAAGCCTGGATTAATTTAAACCCTGGATTAATTCATTCAATTTTTTCTCATTTTATTTCAGTAAAACAGCTATCGTGTGTGTGTGTGTTGAATTGAAAACCGGAAGTTGCCACAAGGCACTTTCGGTTTTTTTACGCAGTGTTACGTCTGGTTTCAATTTTGACACCATAGGGAATGTAACCCGTAACGAGGGAATTGTTTAGGAATTTTTTCATGATGCAAGCACATAAACCATGGCTGTTGGGCTGGATGTCTGGAGTATTGGTGTTTATGGGGTTCGGACTTATCTGGAGCCTGCAAAAAATCGATGCCCAGGTCGATTTATCTAAGACTCAAGAACTTGCCCTTCAACAAACCCTGAAAAAAGCACTGGCCTGCGAAGGCGGCAGAATTGTTTCAAAATTTACCGAGGAAGACGCTGGTTCTTCAGTACGGTCTGACCCAGAACCCTCATTCAATCCGACGCTCCACAGCGCGAACAAGCCAGATAAAATGACATCCTATCAGCATGTTCTTTGTGTCACCAAAGACGGAACAGAGCCTGTGCGACATAGTATTGAGACAGTCCAACTCAAAAATGGGACTGCCATTATTTTAGAAAACAGTGGTTGGGAATACGTGACCCTGTCCTATCAAGTCATTCTCCCGAATGAGAATCATCCTTCCAGTGACGTCCCCTATTGGAAAGAAAAAGCCGCCTTTTGGATGAGCCAGGCAGCTAGCTTAGAGCAAAAAGAGTCTCAAGCCTTATCCATGACACAAGAAACGGCCAAGGCACTACTTACCCAAAAAATGTCCATGTTCAATCTACCTCTTACTGTCGCAAAAACTGAGGGCATGACGTATGAGACACAAGTCTCAGAGGTTAAGGCGCTCACCCAAGAGAGTGAGCCTGGGAGAGTATTAGAGATTGTCACCAGCATCGGGCCCTTATAAAGCCCAAGTCAATTTAAATCCCCATGGCGGTTTTAAGTAACCATA
>CAZZIY010000065.1:6522-9518 GCA_964654525.1 uncultured Vampirovibrionales bacterium
ACTTATGGGACCGTAACAGCACGGTGTGGTCTGAGATGGTGGCCAGCGGTCAGGACAAATTTCGACGCCGCTTTCACGATCCCGCATTCTTTAAACTGCTCGGCCCGGTAGAGGGGCTCACTATCCTGGATGCAGGCTGCGGGGAAGGTTATATTTGCCGGAGTTTAGCCCGAAAAGGGGCCCATGTGACAGGAGTGGATCTTTCGGGGGCTTTGCTAACCATTGCGCAAAAACAACCACTGCCCCCCAAATACCCTCCGCCTCAATACCTTCAAGGGTCCATCACAACCCTAAAAGGCATCAAAAACAACAGCCAGGACCGGGTGATCTCAACCATGACACTGATGGACACCCCGCACCTAGCAAAAGTGATGGCCAGTTTTTTCCGGGTGCTTAAACCGGGAGGAGAATGTGTCATCACCCTCAAGCACCCTATCAGCACCTGGCCGGTTGTTGATATGCACACTGAGAGGGACGGTAGTACGACTGTCAAACTACCCAACGTACCTTACGGGAACGGGAAAGCCTTCCAAAAAACCGTCTCCTTTGCCCCCAAACCCGGGGAAACCACCAAACCGACCATTGAGTCGATTCACATTCCCCGAAAAGTAGCAGATTACATCAATAGTCTGGTTGACGCTGGGTTTGAAGTAACCAAAGTGGCAGAACCTTTACCCAATCAGGCCCTTTGCAAAGAAGTCCCTTGGCTAAAACCCTATCGAAGCATTCCTTTTACCTTGATGATCAAAGCAAGGAAACCAGTTCATAGAAAATCACCATTGCTGCTATTTGGGGCGCTTACTGAGTGGCAAAAGGATAATGTCATCTACGGGCTCAGTGCCGACCCACCCCACAAAGGACATCGAAATCTCATTACAGCCGCCAAGCGACACTTAAGCGTTCGCCACGTGAGGATTTTTCCGAGTGCCGGGAGTCCTCTTAAAAGCAGCCAGACTCCATTTCCCGACCGTCTAGAGATGACCCGGCGTCTCTTTGTCAGAACCAAAGGGGTAGAAGTACTTGATTTGTGCGGGCGTCTACCCGCACCAACCCGTAGTTTCGATTTATTAGAAGCACTGTTTCATCCCTTTCAGACCTGGGCCAAAACCCATGACCGTATCCCCTTCTTGTGCGGAAATGATATTTTTGAGCAGTTTGCCCGCTGGAAAAACCCCAGAGCCCTGATAGAAAACTTGGTCTTTGTGGTGGCCGATAGAGATCCCAAAATCTATCCCACCCATGTGACGCTCCAAACAGAGACTGGTTCAGAAACACTCCCTCTAGTGATAGAGCCTTTGACACATAATCCCATGCACGTCTCCTCAACAGAAATCAAAAAACGGCTTGCAGAAGGCTCCATGCCCACAGAGGCCGTTCCGCGAGAAGTTCTACGCTGGATTCGTAAAAAAGGCTTATATCAACCGTCTTCTGAAGTAGCCCCATAAGGGCTTGTATTATACTGATTCGATACACGAACGGATATTGCTCAAATGATTCAGCAAGAACATTTCCAAAAACTAACGTCAAACAATTCGCACAGTGTGGCCTTTCACACTTTGGGTTGCCGAACCAACCAGTTAGAGACCTCCACACTGGCTGACGACTTTCGAGCCCGAGGATGGCAGATTCACCCCTTTGGAGAGCCTGCCTCAGTCTATGTTATTAACACCTGTACTGTCACCGAACGTGCCGATACAGAAGCCCAACGAGTGATTCGTCGCGCACAGTTGAGTAATCCAGAGGCCACCATTGTGGTGACAGGCTGCTATGCCCAAGTGGCACCAGAGGAGGTTGCCGCTCTCTCAGGGGTACATTATGTCTTTGGAAATCAGTGGAAGTCACAGATTCCAGAAATTATTGCGGCTAGTGAAGCTAGGCCAGAAGCGCCAGTGATGTTGGTTTCAGATATCGACAAAAGCCGTGTGATGCACGGCAGCAGCGCCGCAGGTTTAAACGAAGACGGTGACGGAAGAACCCGCGCCAGCCTAAAGATACAAGACGGCTGTGACTACAAATGCACGTACTGCATTATTTGGGAAGCTCGGGGGCAAAGCCGAAGCTTGCCTGTTGACGATCTTAAGCACCAACTAGAATTTTTGATTGCTGAAGGTTATCACGAGATAAGCCTCTGCGGGATTAATATTGGACAATATCAATATGAGAACTACGATCTGGCCAGCTTACTGAATGTTCTTAGCATGGTACCTGGTGATTTCAGGCTTCGACTCACCTCACTGGACCCTCTTGAAGTGACCCCAGCCTTGATTGATATTTTTTCACGCCACAGGGGCAAAATTGCCCCCCATCTTCATTTATCCACGCAAAGCGCTGACGATACAATCTTAAAACGAATGGCCCGCCGCCACCATGTGTGCGATTTGGTCGAAATTTGTGAAACTATCGCCCGAAAAATCCCCAATATCACCATTACCAGTGACATTATTGTGGGTTTTCCAGGAGAGACAGACGAACAGTTTGAAAATACCGTGCGCGTTTTGAGCCAAATCCCGATGCACGCCTTTCATGTCTTCAGTTATTCCAAGCGACGAGGTACACCTGCGGCCGCGATGCCGGATCAGGTTCCTGAAAGAGTCAAAAAAGAACGTGCCAACCGTCTAAAAGCCTTATCTGATGAAAAATATTCGGCCTACCTTCAGAGTATGCACGGACAAACACTGAATTTAATTGCTGAAAGCCCAAGTGAAAAAGCAGGACAAGCCTTGCAACAGCGGGGCATGTCAGAATATTACATTCGCCCCTTGATGACGCAGCACAATAGCCCTGTAATAATACCTGCCAACACCTGTATCAAGGCGACTATCACCCAGGTGGAGGGTATTCAGTGTCGGGCAGAAATCGTTTTTGATCCAGACCTGAGCGTGAAAAACAGTGAGAGAATCGATGAACGAGTCCTTGCCTACTAACAACCTGTCCAGCCAGGACTCTGTTTACTTTCCTGTGCACCGCCGTTGGTTATTTATTCGCGCAACCAGTTC
>CAZZIY010000066.1:0-9352 GCA_964654525.1 uncultured Vampirovibrionales bacterium
CCATCGATCATGACTAAGTCATACTCTTGCACCAAACGAGAAACCCCATAATAGAAAGCCTTTCGGGCAATTTTAAAGTCAGGATGCTCAGTAGAAAAAAGCTCTGGGTGCGTGTCATCTGCTTCAGCCACAGGTCCCAGTATGAAAAGATCCCACTCGTCAGATACTGAAACCAGCCCGTTTCGGACTTCCCAGTCAATGGCTTCCTGGACCGCTTCAAAAGGTTTCTCTCGCCAGGCTGAGAGATGTCCACTGAGCCACGCGGTGGCTGAGGATTCCTGACACACCGTCTCCCAGGTTCTACCGGCAGGCAGTAATAAACGGGAAATACCCCCTGCGGGATCTGCGTCAATAATCAAAACACTCAGATCCTCCCGCAATTCTGGGAGTAGAAGATCCATCAGGACGGTTTTTCCACTCCCGTGGGGGCCCGTCCACTGCAATATAGAAGTCTTTGTTTTGCCTGGGGACATCTGCTTCATAAGAGTTGCTTTACCCCTTGAGGATTAAACACGTTTCAATGCTTGGCTCAACGCCGCTTCCAGGGTTTCAATTTTTGCTTGCAAGCTCTCAATCATGGCTTGAGAACTTTCTACCGAGACCTCAAGCTTTTCTTTGGCTCTTTCTGTCCGTTTTCTCTGGACCTGAATCAGTTGTCCGCGGATACTGCACAGCAGCGCTGTGGAAACGACTGCCAGTAAGCAATAAGCTGGCGGTGAGAGAACTACGAGTTGAGGAGACTGGACACTGCAATATAAGGAGTAACCCAACCCTGCAACACCCCCAAGCAGTATAACTATCTGCTGAAACGAAAGCGCCATCTCGGTCTCCTTTCTATCGGCGTGTGATAAAAGCGTGTGATTGTAATACAACGTTAATACAAGGCTGTCAAATGAGCCCACGTATCTACCAAACGTGGCTCCATGGGCAGCTGGAACTGTAAGGATTTACCAGTGACTGGATGGCAAAAAGCCAATTGGAACGCTTGTAGTCTTTGTCCAGGAGACCTTAAACCCAGTTGTTGAAACAGACCAGAACCGTATAACATATCCCCCACCACTGGATGGCCGATGGAAGCCATGTGAACTCGGATTTGATGGGTTCTCCCTGTTTCCAGAGAGAGCTGAACTAGTGAGAATTGGCGTTGAATTTGCTCTTTCACCTGCCAATGGGTGACGGCACGCCTACCTCCTGGCACATTTTCCGGCACAATCCGCATTTTTTCGCGGTGTTTGGGGTCTCTACCTATTGCCGCATTCACAATCCCGGCGGCTGATGAAAGTTCTCCTTGAACTATCGCCAAGTAATCTCGTCTGGCAGATTTGTCTTTTAGCTGAGCCGATAAGCCCCAGTGGGCAGTTTCGGTTTTAGCAACCATCAGCAGCCCAGAAGTGTCCTTATCCAGCCTGTGGACAATTCCAGGACGCAGGACGCCGTTAATTCCTGGTAATTTCCCTTCACAATGAGATAGCAAGGCATTTACCAAAGTACCGGTTAGTTGTTTTCCGGCTGGGTGAGTTAACATTCCTGCTGGTTTATTGACGACCAGAAGATCAGCATCCTCATACACAATCTTGAGATCGATTGCCTCTGGGATCAAGTTCATCTGTTGCGGCTCAGGAACAGAGAGCGTTATCTTTTGACCGAGCTTAAGCCGAGTTGACACCTTTGAGCAAGGCTGTGCGTCTAGCAAAACACAGCCAGACTCAATGAGAACTTGAATACGCTCTCGAGAGAACTCTCCCAAAAGCTCTTGCACCAAGTATTTATCCAGACGTTCATCATCTTGGTCTTCGGAGACTTGAAACACCCAGGCTTGATCAGGCTCTTGCGAGGTCGTCATGGTGAGGAGTGCTCCTCTGGACGGTGCCGCCAAAACGAACAAAAAATCAAGATAAAACCAGTAAAAATAAGCATATCAGCCAGATTAAAAATCGGAAACCCAACAGCCACAATGTCAATATAATCAATCACAGCACCGTAAAAAAGACGATCCCAGAGATTGCTGGCTGCCCCACCGAGGATCAGTGCGTAAGCCATAGTCTCAAGCATCGTTAACTGTTTCTGAGAGAGCACAAAGAGCAAAATCCCAAGAAACAAGAGACTAGAAACCAAGAGCAATAAGCCTGGCTGATCAGCACCCAGGCTAAAAGCTGCTCCTGTATTGTGTGTTAAAGTCCACTGTAACAGGGACGGAAAGCAAGGCAAGGACTTTCCCAATGGCAGCTTACTCACAGCCCAGTATTTAACCAGCCGGTCGCAGCCGCCAGCAACCACAATCAATACCCAAAGACCCAGCTGTCTGTTTAGAAACATCTCAGTATCTATGGCTATGGAGTGGAAGGAACTTGGGGCGGTTGAGATTTATCTGTATCAGAGGGAGGGGCTGCCGGAGGAAGCTCCTGAGGGCTGATTGTCCCCTGCATTTGCAGTGAATTTTCTTCGTCAGTTTTTGGCTGGGCTGCCTTGGCCAGGTTTACTAAACCACTGGCAGACGTTGAAACCAGCTCAGATTGCTTTAAAGCATCCAGCGGGGCAACGCGAGGAAGCACATTAACACGCTTTACCAAAGTAGCCACACCAGTAAAGCGAATGGTCGGCCTTTCTTCAGCATCTTGACCCACCTCTGTTAAACCAATAGTTGCTGTCACCATCTCATTATGGTTTGTCTGGTTTGCCTGGAAGACTCGCTCTAAACTATTGTGCCGGTCAGACAATGAGCGAAATCGCTCTTTGGGAGAAGTTTGAGGATATTGCAAGGACTCTTTGGTGATAGAGGAAATGACCACATTGCCCGGCAACAGATCCACATCGATTTTTGCGGTGTAAGGCTCCCCGGAAAATACCAGGTCTGGGGCGGACAGGTTTACCTTGAGTTTCTGCGCTTCGCCGTAAGCGATAAAGGCGTTCTCATAGACCGTAAAATCACTCTGTATTTCCCATGTCTTGCCAATTCGGTGCAAGAATAACAATCCACGAGAACTGCTTTCCATTTTACCCGTGGCGTTCATTACGGCTTCATCCGTTTTTACGCTGGCTTTAGCAGAATCCAAACTTTCAACGGTCGCCCAGTCTCCATTAAAACGAATTTCCAGGGTCTTGGAGTCGTAATGAATGTCGGGATAAGTTTTCCAGGTATCTTGAATGAGTTTCTGGACATCGGAAAGCGGGAGATTGTCTCCGCTGGTAAAGCGTGCCGAGTAATGCTTCAAGACACTGTCCATATCATGACTGTTGGATGCATCCATGAGTTCATGGATAACCGTTAAGACCTCCTGTACTTCTGGCGCTTTGGCATCGATACCCACCACATGAATATCCGCCGTGGCATACTTGGCAGCTGGTGCGGCCGCCATGCTCGTGTGATTGAAAGAAACACTATAAAAAGAGAGTAAGCAGGCACCCAGAACCAGGTTTACTGCATTCATTCGCTCAAAAAAACGTCGCATCGCGGGGGCATCCTTACATCCGTATGAATTGATAATGCCCCTCATTCTACAGCAGAAAGCTCAATTCAAGAAGCTTAATAACGAAGGCTGAATGACCCGAGAAAGAACCTGCAAAGAACTCTGATAGACATTTTGTTGAAAGTTCAGATCAGAGATCGTTTTTGGTAAATCCAAATCTTGAATGCTCGAATATTCTTTTGTAAAGGTATTTTTTCTTTGATCCAACCGGTTTTGAGCCAGATCTAAGCGGTTCTGGATGGAGCCAACGGTCGCCTTTTGAGCATCGACATTGGTGAGATCCGTATCCAAGTTATCTAAGCGAAGTCGTATTTCCGGTAAATTGCCCGCCTGGAGATTGAGTTTAAGATTGACCAGCGTTTTCAGTAAACCCGTGGAACCGGCTGCAAATGTCGGAGGGTCTCCCGCTGAAGTAACTGACACATGGCCAAATACCGCATCCCCGTTTACATTAATCGTTTGAGTCACCCCGTCACTAATCTCAATCTGGCGCTCAAAAGAACCCGCTACATTGGCAGATCCACTGTAGGTGACATCATCTACAGCACGTGTAAAGGGAGCTGTGGCGTTATTAAACCCTGCAAAAATAAATTTGTCGCCCACCTTGGTATTGGCCACTTGCACTGCCTGATTAATCAGTTGGTCGATCTCTAAAGCAATAGCATTTCGCCCTTGTTGATTGGTGGAGACGTTGGCCCCTTGAACGGCTAATTCTTTGGCGCGCGCAATAATATCCGTCACCGATGTGAGAGATGAATCCGTGGTATTTAACTCTGAATTGGCCTGAGTAATATTATCCGAATAACGTTTGTCGTAATTGAGTGCATCGGTCACAGACAGCAGCCGGCTAAATCCCAAAGGGTCATCAGAAGGACGATTAATATTTTTATTGGTGCTCAATTTCTCTTGCAACTTAGAAAGCAAGCTTGAATTGGCATTGAGATTATTAATCCCTTGATTGAGGAGAAAAGAAGTTGAAATCCGTCCGACACCCATGACAGTGGTGCTCCCTTAAATATTGTTACTGAACTATACTTAAAATACTTTCCATCATTTGATCGAAAGTTTTCACCATCTTGGATGAAGCCTCAAACGCCCGTTGGTAGCGAACCAAATCAACAGCTTCTTGATCTGCGTTAACACCAGAGACACTCTGTCTTTGTTGATCCACGTTATTAACCGCATTGTTTTGTGCTGCATATCGTGAATTATACTGACTGGCATCAACACCGAGGGCTGATAAAGTTGAATTCAAATATTGATCAAATTTAACCCCGGCCACTAAACCGGTTGTTTTCAGTTGAGCCAGTGCCAAAGCATTTCGTCCGTCACCTGGCCCAGCAAAAGCTCCGGCTCCACTGGCTGCCGCTAGTAAATTTGGGTTAGCCACAATGTTACTATTGGCAGTATAACCAAAAATTGCTAAAGGCGGCGTCACAGCGGGAGGCACAATAATTTGATCGTTGGGAGCAGCAGGAGTCGCTCCGGTTAAATCACGACCGCCGGCCTGAAGCGCGTTTACTTGCGAGACCACGGCACCCAGCAGCGTATCTAAATTAACCAGTAGGCCTCTAACTGTTGTTTGCCCTGGACTGGCATTACCAGCCACATCCACATACGCTTTTAGTTCTCCGCCTTTAATACTGTTAGTAATATCTGTTGCCGGTGCGGTGACTGTTTGGATTAATGTCGGTGTATATTCCGAAGCTGGTGCTGCTGCAGGGTTTGCAACTGCTTGTAAACTATCAAGTTGCTGCACACCACTCACCATTAAGTGGCCTGCAATCGTCACATTCACTTGATTATTGGTCGTGTTATCGACCGTGATATCAATTTTTTTGGACAGTTGATCCAGAATCTGATCCCGCTGATCCATCAAATCATTGGCCTGCCCCCCGGCAGAAACCACAGACAAAATTTGTCGGTTTAAATCGGCCACACTCGCCAGTTGAGAGTTCACTTCACTAATTCCAACACCCAAACGACTACTAGCAATACTCCCTGCAACAGAACCACGGCCGACCAACTCTAGCTGGAGATTGTCCAACTGCGTCGCATTGTCTTTAAAGGTATTCACCAAATCCCCGGCTCGTTGCATAAAACTGGTTCTTGCAGCCGCATTCTCTGGATTTTGGCTTAATTGTTGTGCAGCAGAAAAGAACGCCTGCAGTGACGTATTAATTCCGTTATCACTGGGCTCTCCAATGAATGACTCGATACGTCCAAGTGTACTTTTTTGCTGCGCATTAAAGCCCAACGTACTATTTTCTGCACGAAATGATCGATCAAGGTAAACATCACGAATACGGCCAATACCTTGTACAATAGGACCTTGTCCCAATTGCAACCCATTTAGCGGACCCGCTAATCCCGGAATGGAATAGGGGTTCTCTGTTACCTGAACAATTTGTTGACGTGAGTATCCGGGTGTATTGGCATTGGAGATGTTATGACCAATCACATTCAAGCCCGTTTGCGCAGCAATTAAACCACGCTGAGCATTAAATAAGGAAAAATTACCCGGAATATACATCTTGTCTTTTCTCTCTCTCTTATATTGTGTTTTTGATGAGCCAGAATTTATCTAGTCAGAAATTTATTAGCCAGACGTTTGTATTGTCGAATGAGTGAGATCACTCGAGGCAGGAGATGATAATATCGTTTGCTTATTGCCACGTGGGGTATAGCCTGTAGCTTCTGGATTTAATACCGATGCAATATATTCCACCGTGGAGGCAATCCACTGAATGGACAGTGAGATCAAGCCCCGTTGGCTTTGATTCATGGCTTGTGCGGTTTGCACTTGACCGCGAAGCTCCTGGCGCATTTGATTCAACGCATGGGCATACTCTGGTCGAAAAGCCGATAAAAACTCGCTTAAAGGTCGGTTGGGATCGAGCCCGTTTTCCTCAAGCAATGCTGTCCTTTGTGCCTCTAATTGACGCAGTTGTTGCGCCAGTCCCGTTAGGGTAATATCGATTTGCTGGAGCTTTCCAGCATCCCCGGCAATCAAAGTGGCATGCTTTTCCTGCAAATTTTGATTCACTGCTGCGTAAAGAACGGATTCTTGTTTCAGCAACGCGAGCAATTGCTCTGCCGTAATATCGAGAGGATTGTTTTGTTTATCTGAGTGCATCTCAGAGTAAGTCATAGCATCGATTCCTATATTACTGATTCATTTAAGCCTTGTAGTCAGCAAATAAACTGCTGCCGTGAAAATAAGCCCGTTCAATATCTTTGTGAGTCACCCCAATCAGACCGACCTGTTTTGCCACCAATTGAATATCTTCAAAGGGGATTACCGGGGGAGACAGTAAAGTAGATGTCTTTGTGGGTGAAACTTCTTTGCTCGATGAGGTCTTTAGATTGGCCTCCAGTGCTGACTGGAAATCATCCTCCTGTGGTAAGGACTGTACATCTTGCCTGGCGCGAGGGCGAAATGCCTGTTGAACCTGAAAAGCTGAAAGTGATCGAAATCCCTGAATTGACTCTGTCACTGTAAACCACCACCTCTTGTATTATTTAAGAACCTAGTTTTTGTGCTTTGGCGGATTGCTCCATTTGCTTATACACCGTTTCTGCCAGACCCAACCCGCTACCGCCAGCCCGCTGGCTCATTTGTAGTGCAATTTGTTGGTTGAGCATCCCTCGAAACGATTCTTCAGCAGGACCACCCGAGAACATCCCGTCGTGCTGAACCGTCTTATCCATCGCATCAACCAGTTGTTGAATAAAAATGGCTTCAAATTCCTGGGCCGTCTTCTTCATCTTGGCCTTGTCAGCCGACTGGCTGGAATGTGTTGCCGATTCTCCCAACTGTTTGAGTTGCGTCAGGTTTAAAGACGTTGTATTGGGTAAATTGCAGTTCAATCCGTCCATATAGTACTCATGTTGCCGCTTTTGTCATCAAACGGATTCCTCTGTTTGGAGGATTTTTCTAAATAATCTCTAAAGTGGCCTCCAGGCTGCCTGCTGCTTTTAGCGCTTGTAAGATGGAGATAAGGTCACTGGGAGTCACACCGATATTATTGAGTGCCGTCACCAGGTCATTCAAAGTGGCATTGGCCTTAAGCTCAATCAAAGACCCTGACTGTTCTTTGATATCAATTTGGCTGTTAGTCACTCCGATACTTTGGCCTGAGGTGGCCAGTGCTCCTGGTTGAGAGACCGCATTGGTTGTATTAACCGTAACTGTAATCCCTCCGTGGGCCACTGCTGCAGGCAATAAATGAACTCCGTTTCCAATCACAATGGTTCCGGTTCGTTCATTAACCACTACTTTGGCCACTTCTAGAGTGGAGTCAACGTCAAGATTCTCAACCAGAGACAAAAAAGCGACTCGGTTGAATTGGTATTTTTCTGGCCAGCTAATACGCACCGTACCTCCGTCTACCGCACTGGCTGGAGAAAGTTTTTGACTGACCAAATCTGCAATCCGGCCAGCCAGCGTGTAGTCAGATCGGTTTAAAACCAGATCAAAGCCAGTGTCATCACCCAAATCAGTAGCAATGTCTCTTTCTAAAATCGCTCCATTGGGCACACGTCCAGATGTGGTGATGGCGGTTCTTTTGGAAGAACCACTTGCTGAGACCGAGACCCCACCAACAGAGATAGGGCCTTGTGCAGTTGCGACAATCTCCCCACTGGGAGCCTGTAGTTGTGTACTCACCAGCACACCGCCTTCTAAACTCTTTGCATCAGCCATTGAGGAGACAGTGACATCCAATGTATCCCCTGATTTGGCAAAGGGAGGGACAATAGCAGTGACCATCACTGTGGCCGAATTAACCGCACGGACATCGTTTTGGTTGTTGAGACGACCCCCAAAGTTTTGGATCAAATTGTACGAGGTACTTTGGGTGGAAATACTTTGATCCCCGGTTCTGCTTAAGCCAACCACCAAACCAAACCCAACAAGTTGGTTTGATCGAACCCCCTTGATATGGGTAATATCTTTAATCCGTAATTTACTGGCATAAGACGGAGAAGGGACAACCAGCGCTGAAGAAGCTAACAGTACAGCAGCCATGACAACCCGACAAAACTTATGGAAAAATTGATGTTTATATGACGAAATCTTGATCATCCCTGTGCACCTCTATGCCTTACAAAATAAAAAATCTAATTAAAAAACTGGTACATTTTATTAATAAAGCCATCGTTATTTTGACGACTGATCACCCCACGGCCACTGGATGCAATTTGGAAGTTGGCCACTTGTGCAGATGGAATTTTATTGGTTTTATCCAGATAAAATGGGTTTACGATCCCAGATACGGTCAGTTGAATATTTTCTTTATTCATCAAGACCATTTTCTGCCCTTGAATCACCAGATGCCCATTGGGCAGCACTTGAACCACTTGGCAGGTAATAGAGTCTTTGAAGGAATAAGTTCTACTGGCATCTGTTGTGTTAGTAAGCGCATTGGCATTATTAACACCTGAAATAGTGGGCACATTTAAACGCTTGGAAACACCTAGGTTGTGGAGAATTTGATTAAAAAAAGTGGTTCCATTTTGCGTTAAAGTGTGGGTTTTTCCGACATCAAATTTGGCCTCATCTTTACTTTCTGTGGTTTCACTTATCGTTATGGTCACAATATCACCCACTTGATTGGGAGTAGGCGGAGCATATAAAGAATGACGAATATAACCAGGTTGAGAATAGCTCTGACTGACATTGGCACGAAATAAGGATTCTGCTTGAACAGATGAACAAATACCAACGACACTTAAAATACCAATTGATACGGTGCTTAACACGGTTAAGGAGTAAATACATCCAACATGTTTTATGTTTTGACTCTGTCCCATCTGTCTTGTATCCCTAAATTAGGCTAACTCAATACGGAATGATTTAATGCTACATATTGACCTCGACATGA
>CAZZIY010000067.1:0-9230 GCA_964654525.1 uncultured Vampirovibrionales bacterium
ACACCTGTTTACAAGCTGGTAAAGCAGAAGGGGTCCTAATTGGCGGGAATTTATCCCTTTTAAGCGCACTCTGCGGTACTCCCTACCAACCTGACGTAGGCGGAAAACTACTTTTTATCGAAGACTGGAAGGAGTCTTACTACTCTCTAGACCGTCAGTTTCAACAACTACGAATGGCAGGGATTTTAGAACAAGCCACCGGTATCATTCTGTGCGATTTTTCAGAGATTGAACCCCCGAGCGGCTACACTCAGCATGAAATTGAGTCCCTTTACGCCTTGCCAGAGTTGCTGCAAGAATTAACTCATGGACTCAATATCCCGGTTGGTTACGGCTTTTCTGTGGGACACGGGGCTCAGACTGGGACACTCCCCATCGGCATTAAGGCCCGGTGGGACTCGACCCAGGGAGTTCTGTCGCTTTTGGAATCACCGGTGACTCTGGCTTAGGTGAAGGCTTATCTGGCGGCTGATCGAGCGGGAGTTTTGTCTTGATCGGGTTTATTTTTGAAAGAGTCTTCGACCAAAATCCGCTTTTTTGTGGCGAAGAAACTGTTTCGGAGACAGTTTTACTCAGTGTCGGTGGTGTTGAAGCCATCGCTTGTGGCGCAGTCGCCTGTTTTACGGAGGGAACCAGTGGGGGTAAGTAGGTTTCCTTTTCAATATTACTTGTGCTAGCCAGTGGTGCCTGCTCTCCCCCAATGAGCGCGATCCCATTACTGTGAATCTCAACAGAGAGAGTTTTCTGCACTTGTAATGTAGCCACATCAACCACAATCAAGCTATCATTGCCTGCTGTGGTAATCCAAAGCTTGTCTTGTCCATTACTAGAATATGAAACTGTCATTTCTGTTGGGAAACAGCCGTTTTCAAGAGCAATCGTCTTGATCAATTGCCGCTGTTTCATGTCGATCACATCGAGTTGATCCTGTGTGGCAGACAACACAAAGAGTTGATCCCGAATTCTGATGGCAGAAACCGGTTTTTTCCCCACATCAATCATCTGTATCACTTGCCCGCTCAGGACATCAAACACCCCCACCTGGTGTTTACTTTGGCTGACAAGCCACATTTCTGCTGGTGCATCGGGTGTGGGTTGATATTCTGTGATCGCAATCGCGTTGGGTAAGCCGTCAATGGTTCGTGTAATCTGTTGCGACTTCAGCGGAAGCAGATAGACCTTAGCCAAGGAGTCATCTGTGACATAAACCAAGCCTTGTTCGACAGAAGAGGGGGCCATTAAGCCACCGCGACCGTTCTCAGGCAGTTTTACTGGGGAGCCAACGGTTAAATGATCCGTATCGACCCAGAAAACATTATCCGAATACCGGTTAGTAACCAGAAGCACGCCATTTCCTGTTAAACTCAACATTTTTGTCGGCTTCGACCCAACAGCAAGACGGGTTTTAATGGCATTGGTCTGGGTGTCAATCACCACCACTTCATCGTTGGAAAGGCAGCTGACAAAAAGCTTGGAGCCGTCATGCGCAGTGGCCAAACTAGAAGGAACACAGCGCAGCGGGATCTCATCACGCTTTCGTTCCCGGTCAATATCAAACACGACAAGGGTTTGTTTGTTAATATTGGTCAGATAGGCCCGTTGTCTGGGGGTGGCCCACGGGGTTGCAAACAAAACATTGGGCGGCGCTTGAATCAATGAGGCAATGCCCACCGGTTTTGGGTCCGCAAAATCAATAGGATCCTCAGGACCCCCAGTGGGTTTCATTTTTTCTGGTTTCGTCTGGTCTGGGTTGCTTTGGCGAGGGTTATACGGCAAATCTCCCAGTAGAATTTTCAGCTCGATCGGAATAAATAAATTGGGCGGCAACAATAGGTCTTGCGGCAAAATACCTTCTTTGAGAGCGATAGGATAGGTCTCGCGGTATGCAATCGTTAATTTACCGGCTGCAGACTGAACCAAGCGGATTAAAAAGTACTGATGATCAAACTCAATGATATCGGGATACTCACTTTTCACTGGATCCACACTCACCACCTGGGTGGGCGGAGCCTGTGAGGTATCTTGGGGAATAACAGGGAGGTAGGTTTCCCCGTTGGAAAACGTGATCAACCCATCAAAACGAACTTGCGCCTTGCTGTCTTTGCTTTGCACATATTGCAGCACGGCTTGAGGCAGATCTGTGGCACCGGCAACCGGCAGCAACAGGCACCCGATCAAAGACAGAACAAAATAACTAAAGCTTAAAATCCTATATCGGTTCATGGTGTTCTGATCTACAAGTTCTTTTTGTCTTGGACGACGGCAAAGGCAATGAGTGCCATCACACAACCTGCGCCCAGTAACAGCAGTAATAACAATATCATGCTCATATTGAAGCGGTGTCTTTATTTCTAGGAGCCTGTTAAGACAGCAGCAGGGACCTTTACTTGTCCCTCAAAGACACTTTTGACTGGGCCTCGCATCCACACTTCAGACTGAAAGCCTTCGGGCGATTCTGGATCCCACTCAATGTCCAACACGCCCCCGGGGAGTTCTACGGCAATGTGCTTGGCACTGACAAGACCCAGCCGGCGAGCGGCAACGGCAACGGCACAAGCGCCCGTTCCACAAGCCAGTGTAAAACCACAGCCTCGTTCCCACACAACCACTTTTAAATGGGCGCGTTCGGGCGTTTGCGAAATAATTTCCACAAACTCAACATTGGTTTTGGCTGGAAAGGCAGGATGCGTCTCAATCGCGGGGCCGTAAATTGCCGGGTCTAAATCTGTTGAAAACAAAATCGCATGGGGGTTTCCCATGCTCACTGCGGTCACTTCAAGCACTCGATCTAAGACGGAAAGCGGTATTCGGGCAATAAACCCGCCACTCTGGTCAAACCCGGATTGTGAGGCTGAAAAATCAAAGGGAATTTCTTCCGGCAAAAAGCGCGGCGGCCCCATGGACACCTTGACATCACCTGTTTCAGGATCAAGATACGTCCTGAGGAGACCTGCCGGAGTTTCCACTTTGAGTTCCACCCGACTGGGATCGCCCTGCCAGATGAAATTGGCAAAACAGCGAATCCCGTTACCACACATTTCTGCCCGACTTCCATCCCCGTTATAGTAAACAAATTGTACATCAGCCGTATTGGCATAGGCGGCGGATGGGGGCGCAACAACAATAATACCGTCTGCCCCAATCCCAAAATGCCGGTCACAAAGATAAGCCGCCAGTGATGAAAGCTGGTCAAGGTGGACGTCTGTTTGATAGGGCAACCCCTTGAGTGCGGTTTCTAATTGGGCCTGAGTCAGCATAATAAAGTCGTTACCCAGCCCGTGGAGTTTGGTAAACGTCAAAAGGGTTTCAGTTTTGGTGGAAAGCTGTGCAGTGCTCATAAGGGTCTGTTACTCTCAGATTGATGTGCATTTGAGTGCTGACCGTTATAGAATACTCTGCCATGAGCAGCCCGTCTACCCACCCCGTTAAAACACCTCAGCCTCAAGACTCTTGCGCGCCCTGGTTGTGCAATCCGTTACTGCGCTACGGCCTTTTATTGGTCTTTGTTGCCATGGTGTATGCCTTGTTTTTCCACCAACTGGGCAGCTACCCCTTTTTTGATGTGGATGAACCGCGTTACGCTGAAGCCGCCCGAGAAATGCTGGAGTCTGGCAATTGGGTGACCCCATATTTTAACTATGTGGTCCGCTTTGATAAGCCCATTTTCTTTTACTGGCTGATTGCTGGGTCTTACAAACTTTTTGGCGTCAGCGAGTATGCCGCCCGTTATGTCAGCGCGCTGAGCGCGACGTTGATCGTATTTTCGCTGCTGGGCTTTGGGGTTCTTGTCAAACAGGCCCGTACGGGCTTACTGGCCGCAGTCATAACCGCCTCTTGTTTACAAGTGATTGGGCTTTCAAGAATGTCCATCACGGATATGAACCTCTGCCTCTGGATGACATTGACCAGCCTTTCGCTTTTGTTGGTGGTTTTGAAAGGCAATCGGTGGTGGATAGCCGCAGGGATTTTTGCAGGAATCGGGGTGTTGACCAAAGGACCTGTGGCGTTGGTGCTTCCGGGCGGTATCCTCCTGGTTTATTCTGCCCTCAGCCAACAGCTTTCTCAGCATTTTAAGACCCGGTTTTTCCCGCTGGCTTTGGTGCTGATGCTTACTATTTCTCTTCCCTGGTACATTTTGGCATACCAAGCCAACGGTCCAGATTTTTTAGACGCCCTATTTCTGCATAATGTGACCCGTTTTGAGAGCACCGTGTCTGGACATGCCCAACCCATCTGGTTTTTTGTGGTGGTGCTGATACTTGGCTTTCTGCCCTGGACCCCGTTTTTACTGCAGGCCAGTGCTCGCTATCTGAGATCATTTCGCACAGCAAGTGGTATCAACGCCGTGACTGCCTTTTACAGCGGGCTGTGGGCGGTATTGGTGTTTCTGTTTTTTACGGTGGCCAACACCAAATTACTGACCTATATCTTGCCTATGTTTCCGGCAGTGGCCCTATTTTTAGCCACCCAATGGCCTGAAGACAGGCCTGAAGGTGCACCCGCAAACAGCGCTAAGCACCCACTCCACTGGTCCGGCCTGGTGTTATTTATTTTAATGAGTATTCTGGCCCTGGTGTTTTTTACATCACCCCAACTATTTATGCCCAAAGAAGCTCGACATTTAACCCACCTGGCACTCAATAATCCCGTTAATAGCCTTGCCATAGGAATTTTGGCACTTGGATGTCTTGTCAGCTGGCTTTGTCAACTCAAGCAACAGTGGACTGCCAGTGCCTTAGTCCTCATGCTGACCATGAGCGGGTTGACTGTCAGCGCGCTGGCGGGAGTGATTCCACAAGTGAATCAAATAACCCAAGGGCCTATGCTGGATTTTGTTGACATCATTGGCCCAAGCCCTGTGGCAACCTATGAAATTGTGAGACCCAGCCTGACCTATTATTTACGGCGGCGCGTGCCCCATGTGGAAAAGGACGACCGGGCTACGCTCGAGAAAATTTGGTTAGAAACACAAAAAACACACACCCTTTCTGCGGTAAAATCCTTCCCCACTCCGGGGCAATTTTTGCAACCGGGTTTGTTTTTAATCACCAAAACCCGCTTTATTGCGACGCTGGAGAGCATGGTGCCAAAAGGTGCTATTCTTGTCCCCGTAAAGCAAGCCCCCGAAGGGCCTAAGCCTATTTATGCCCTGCTGCTCTTAACCCCCAAAAAAGGACGCTAGACCACTGATGACACTCATAAAAGACGCCACCCCGATTACAACTCACACGAATACTGGCCACCCGAATACTGCGACCTTCTCTACAAGCTTCTTATCACAAGGTTCTGGCTCAGTTAGTTTTATCATCCCGATGTATAACGAGGAAGAAAACGTCGCCCCGATGGTGGCTGAAGTTTACGAAACCGGGCTTCGTCTGAATCGACCTTTTGAAATTATTGTGGTGGACGATGGTTCCAGTGACGGTACTGTGCAGAAATTACGCGCAGCCATTGATACATGCCCTATGCTTCGGGTCATCAGCTTAAAGCGGAACTTCGGGCAAACCCCGGCCACCGCTGCCGGATTTGCTAACGCACGAGGTGAGTTTATTGTCACCCTAGACGGAGATCTCCAGAACGATCCCAGCAGAATTCCTGAGCTCATCGATATGATGGAGCGCGAAGAGCTGGACATCATCAGCGGATGGCGGCAAAACCGACAAGATAAAGCCTTAACACGCAAGTTGCCTTCGATGATTGCCAATCATCTGATTGCGATCACCACAGGCGTCAAAATTCACGACAACGGATGCTCTCTGAAGGTCTACCGGACTGAGGTTGCCAAGGAAGTGCCCTTATACGGTGAAATGCACCGGTTCATCCCGGCCCTGGCGAGCATTGACGGGGCCGTGATTAAAGAAGTGCCTGTCGGCCACAGGGCCAGAACCCGAGGTCAAAGTAAATACGGCCTCTCTCGAACCTTCAAGGTGATTCTGGACTTGCTGACCGTGCTGTTTATGAAACGTTTTTTCACCAGACCGCTGCATATGTTCGGCCGGATCGGTCTGTTATTTTTTACCATGGGACTGATTATCAATGCCTCCTTGGTGTATGAGAAACTGGCGCTCGGTCATGATATTGGACACCGACCGTTGTTGATCTTAGGCGCGCTGGCATTTTTGACCGGAATTCAGCTTATTAGCACGGGATTAATCGCTGAAATTCAAGTGCGAACCTATTTTGAGTCTCAGCAAAAGCCGATCTATAAAATTAAACGGATCTATGAAAAAGAGTCATTGTGAAGCAAACCACCCCTAGCAGATGGAAAACACTCCTGAAAGTGGTTTTAAGCCTCAGTGTTTTGGCGTGGATTTTTCACCAGGCTGGTCTTGAAAAAACCCTACAATCGCTGAAAGAAGCCAATTTGTGGTATGTTCCAGTTGGGGTCTTGATTTACCTCTCTAGCCAAGTTGTTAGCTCTTATCGCTGGCAGTTTCTCTCTTATGCGCTCGGCTTTCGTCTGGGACTAAGAACGATGTACGAGTTTTATCTCATCGGCATGTTCTTCAATCTGTGTATTCCTGGGGCAATTGGCGGTGACGTGGTCCGGATGGTCTACCTGGCCAAAGAATGCAGCCGAAAAAAACGAGAAGCATTTCTAACGATTCTGGCAGAACGTGGGGTTGGACTGGCCGCTTTGCTGATTTTAACCTGCATTATCTGCTTTACGCCGGCCGCTGATCCTCTTCCCGTAACTGCCCGAGTCAGTGTGATTGTGCTTACCTTTGGATTGGTGCTTGGCACGCTGAGTTTGAGATGGCTGCCAATTGACCGTTGGGAGGTCAAATTCCCGAAACTTGCTCTGATTAACCAGGCCAGAGTTTTTTGGACGGATTCTGATCTCTTGTTTCGCTCCATTGGTATTTCTTTTTGCAATCATGGGGTCATGATTATTCTGCATATGTTGATTGCATCGGCGATGGGGATTCAAGTCCCGCTGTTGTATATGGTTTGCGTCTACGGCATCGTTTCTCTGGTGAGCGTGCTGCCTATTTTTTTTGGTGGACTGGGATTGCGAGAAGGCGCATATCAGTTATTACTTGCTAAAATAGGGATAGCTCCCCATGTTGGGCTGGCCTTTGGCTTGTACTGGTTTTTAATCATCCTGATTACCAGCGGTGTTGGCGGGCTGGTTTTGATTAAAGGACATTATAAAACACCCACCGCCAATGATTCTGATTGGGAAGAGCCACTCGAAGCTTCTTAATCACGGAACGTTTCTCTGCGTTTACAGTCTTACTAAACTTAAACGGAGTTTTTTCACACCCCGATGGTCCCAGATCGCGATATACACAACTCGCACAGAAAGATAAGACGACTCTTGATGAGGCGGCTTTTCAGACTGCTTTTGCCGTCGCTGGTTTTGCTCACTTGGGCACCACTCCTGCCGTGTTTTGCCGATGAGACCGCTGATCCCAACGCACAACCGCCTGGACCGACCCCAGTAAATGAATTTGCCCCAGAAGACGTTCGCCCCAGCCGAAACCGCCTTTACGACCAAGGGATGACCATTAGCAAAATTTCGATCGACGGCAACACGCTGATCGAAAGTGCCAAAATCAAAGACGCGATGTCCACACAGCCAGGCAGCCTGTACAGCAAAAAACGACTCCAGCGAGATTTACGTCGAATTTACGATTTGGGCTATTTCACCGAAAAAATTCGCGCCGTTCCTGTGGCTACCGGTGAAGGCATCCATTTGCGCATTGAGGTGGAAGAAAATGCCCCTGTGACGGGTGTCAATGTCCAGGGAAACTCAGTCGTTTCAGACAGTGACATCAAAGCCATTTTTGCTGATCAGACCGGCATGCCCCAGAACATTGGTCAATTGAATGAGAGTATTGAAAAAATCGAGAAGCTTTATGCGGAAAAAGGGCTGGTACTGGCAAGGGTCAAAAGCATTCAAGACGATCCCGACGGAACCATTAATCTCGACATTAACGAGGGCCTCTTGAAAAAGGTCCAGTTTGTCGGAAACCGAAAAACCAAAGACTTTGTGTTAGAGCGAATGATGGCCACAAAACCCGGTCAAGTGTATAACGAAAAGGTGCTTGCTGAAGATTTAAAGCGACTCTTTTCGACACAATCTTTCTCCGACGTTCGCCGGGTGATCACCGCATCGACCGAGGACCCCAGCAAGTACGATCTCACCATCGAGGTCGATGAAAAAAAGACGGCCTCTATCTCTTTGGGAGGCGGCGTAGATACGGCCACAGGTATTTTTGGCTCCTTTGGGGTCAATGACTCTAACTTTTTAGGCCGGGGACAAAATTTTGGTTCTATTTTCTCTGTCGGCTCAGGTTTTATTGGGTCCAATAACGGGATCGCCCGGGCGAGAACTTATCAAGCCGATATTTCTTGGTCAAACCCTTCTCTATTTAATACGGATAACGCCCTTTCCACCGGAATTTACGGGCGTGATATGGCAAGTTTTAACGTGCCCTTGAGTATTGAACGTCGCATTGGAACGGATGTCACCTGGTCTAGGCCTATTCACTCTCTCCCTCATACATCTGGCAGTCTAGCTATTGGTTATGAGCATGTGGGTCTTAGAGAAGCAGCTCAAGATTCCAGGCTTCAGTATTTTGGCTTAAACCGAAGCAGCCAGGCCAGAAAAAATATGCTTCAAGGCGGCTCTTTTATTTCGATCACGCCAACCTTGGCCTATGACACGAGAGACAACCGAATAAACCCCACATCTGGCTGGCTGAATACCGTCTCTCTCAGTGGGTCGTACGGACTCGGCAATGACTCTTACGGCACGGCCAATGTCAACCTTCGACGCTACTTTAAACTGCGCGACGGGGTGACCCTTGCATTTAACACACAAGCTGGTTCTGCCTTATTAGGCTCTCTTCCGGATTTTAATGCCTTTAGAATGGGTGGAGCCTTCTCTGTTCGAGGCTTTCAAGAAGGCGGTATTGGGGCAGGCAGTGGATTCTTGCTCGGGACTGCCGAAGTGCGCACCGCCGTTCCTTTTTTGGACAAATTTAAGAAAATCCCGGTTATCAATAGTCTCAGCACAGCCTTTTTTATTGATGGTGGAACAGTTCTCGATGAGTCAGACACCAGCCGGCTGTTTAAACGTACTGGTAACGGGGCCTCTATTGGCGCGGGACTCCGGGTAAATATTCCGGGGATGGGTCCGATTCGTATTGACTACGCCGTCCCGATTCTCGGCAGCAACAGTGTCTTTAAGCAGACTGTTAACTTTGGGGTCGGTCAGAAGT
>CAZZIY010000068.1:0-9200 GCA_964654525.1 uncultured Vampirovibrionales bacterium
CGAATGTTTGGGCCTGTGACTTGTCCCCTGAAATGCTGGATTATATTGAGCCAGAGGTTCGTAACCTTTTGCAGATTTGTAAAAAGGCTGATGTGCGTGCCTTGCCCTTTGAAGATAACAGCGTGGATGTGATTGTAATGCGGGGAGGCCTGCACCATGTGGCGTTTCATATGGAGAGCACACTGAAAGAACTCTACCGGGTGTTGAAACCAGGAGGTCAACTGATCGCCAGTGAGCCGTTAAATTTACCAGGGCCTGTCACTTGGGTCCGTAATTGGATGTATGCCAATACTCAGATTTTTGATGCCACTGAAGAGCGTGGACTCACGGTTGAAGAGATGCGCGAGCAATTTCAACAGGCGGGTTTTGAGCATTTTTATTGGGAACCGTTTGGTCATTTAAGTTATGCACTGATTGGCAATACAGATTTTTTCCCTTGGTTTGCCTGGATTCGCTGGCCGTGGGTAATCAATGCGATGATTGTTTTTGATGAGTGGTCGCGCAAAGTACCGTTTTGGCGGCAGTTGTGCTGGTTAGGTAATTTTCGCGCTCAGAAACCATAAGGGACCGGCTAGATTATGCAGAATTTTTTAGGTATAAATACAAGCATAAGTTAGTAATTGTGAGTGTGAAATGAATTTAACGCCATTGTTTCGGGGTTCTGCAACATTCAGCGTTCGTTTTCAAGAGGAATCCAACCCCAAAAAATATCCCTCTATTGCTCCCGTTCGGCAAAAAGAAATGGCTGAGGTGAATTCACACATAGCCCAGTGTCAAACCGCTTTGGCGGCGTTGCCCGCTGATGCGGTGATTGAGTTTGATCGACATCCAACCAAAGGGGTGTTTGCCCGACTGATTCGCCCGAGTGTTGCTGGGGGTAAGCGGGGGGTGAAATGGCCTGACATCACTCCGATGTTCCCCAACCCGGAGAACCCTCCGCCCAGCTTAGAGGTGTTTGTGAAAGAAGTCATTCTGCTTGCCGGCAAACTGGTGTCGGGAGAAATAAAACCACCGCAGTCAGCAAAAAAACGAGGGAAGTTAACAGAGTAGTCGTAAGCTGCTGTGTTTTCTGGGCTTGCATTGCCTATCTTCGTGCTATAATGACAGCCTATTTGCGGCAGTGTCTTTAGTCAGGGCTTGCCAGAGATGCGATAGAGATCGATTCTTTCGGCACAACTTCTCTCATTAGATTCATTATGTCTTTATGTCAAAGGAGCACCCCGTCATTATGAGCGGTAAAACAGATATCAGCTGGATGATTGGTGGTCCGCAAGGAAGTGGGGTGGACTCTTCAGCAACCCTGTTTTCACGTGCGATGACCGCGGCTGGCTATTGGATTTTTGGGAAACGCGAATACCATTCCAACATCAAGGGCAAACACAGTTATTTTCAGGTCCGGGTCAAGAATGAGCCGGTCCTCTCAAACGTCGATCCGGTGCACCTGCTGGCTACCTTTGAAAGCACGACTGCCGAAATTCACGCCCACGAAATCGTGGACGGGGGAGCACTGATTTATGATCCCAAGGTGACCAAACCTGAAACGCTTGAAATGAGTCAATCAGTGGTTTTATTTCCGCTAAATTACGATGAATTGATTCAGCAAATGGCGGATGAAACAGGTCAACACGTTACAAAACTGGCGATTATGAAGAACGTGATCTCTGTAGCTGCCTCATTGGCCTTGCTTGGGGTGGATTTGTCAGCGATTGAAGATGCCTTAAAGGGCCTTTTTACTGGCCGTCGGGCTAAGTTGGTTCAGTCCAATGTGCAAGTCGCTAAAAAAGCCTATGACGCCATTATGCAGGTGGCTGGCTGGGATACCTTTGCCTTTAAAATGGCCCCTCCCACCAATCCTCCCGCCAAAGGTTCTCGTTTGGTGATCAATGGCGCTGCTTCATGCGGCCTGGGTAAACTCAAAGCTGGTTGCCGCTTCCAGACGTATTATTCCATCACCCCGGCCGTGGATGAGTGCATCTTTTTGGAAGAACATCCCGAGTTTGGGACCGTTGTTTTCCAGGCCGAAGATGAGCTGGCTGCCGTGAACATGGCCATCTCCGCTGGCACGACAGGGATTCGGGCTTCAACATCTACCTCTGGTCCTGGATTCTGCTTGATGGCAGAAGGGCTTGGATGGGCTGGTATCAGCGAAGTGCCTGTGGTGGTCTTTGATTACCAACGCGGCGGCCCTTCCACGGGTCTGCCCACGCGAAATGAGCAAGGAGATCTCCTGTTTGCAATTTTTGGCGGTCACAGTGATGTCCCCAAAATTGTGATTTCTCCGGGGGATATGCACGAGGCCTTTGAAGATTCCTTCAATGCCTTCAATTTTGCCGATCGCTACCAGACCTTGGTGGTCGTGTTGCCTGAAAAGCAGCTGGCCAACAGTACGCAATCGATTCTGCCTTTCAACGATAAAGCCCTTAAAATTGACCGGGGCCAAATCGTGGAAGCCGATAAAGACTACCGCGAAGGCGATGTGGAGCGAGGCATTCAAAAATACCCACGTTATCAAGTCACCGAATCGGGTGTCTCCCCTCGTCCGTTGCCAGGAACACCGGGTAAAATCTTCTGGATGACAGGAGATGAACACACCGAATACGGCCATATTACGGAAAAACCTGAGATTCGGATGGCGCAGCATGAAAAACGGATGCGTAAACTGGATCTGGCCGCCAAAGAGATCCCAGTCGATTTGCAATATAAGCTTTACGGGCCAGAGAATGCCGATCTGACTATCGTGAGTTGGGGGGCTAACAAAGGCCCTATTCTTGACGGGATGAAGGTCCTCAGCGGTGAGCATAAACTCACGGTGAATTTCCTCCATATCCGGCTGATGTGTCCGTTTCCCGCCGATGGGGTTGCTAAAATCCTCAAGAATGCTAAGCGCGTTCTTACAATGGAGTCTAACTTCTCCGGGCAACTCGCTCAACTTATTACGATGAAAACCGGGATACAGATTCCTCACCAGGTCGTGAAGTATACGGGTCGCCCCATTTCTGAGACAGAAGTGGTTGCTGCCTCATTAAAAGTCCATCAGGAAAAAACAGAAAGGGTGGTCTTGACTTATGGTCACTAAAACGTTGGATCAGCCGTTAAAAGCGGCTCAGTATAAGACTGAGCTTCACCCAGACTGGTGTCCTGGTTGTGGGGACTTTGGGATTATCAATGCCATTCAGCAATCCTTGGCAGAACTCCAGATGCCGCCCTGGGAAACCTACCTGATTTCTGGGGTAGGTTGTTCTGGTAAAACGCCTCACTACATTAATGTTTACGGTTCACACACCCTTCATGGTCGTTCGCTTCCCTATGCTCTGGGCGCCAAACTGGCCAACCCTAAGTTGACTGTTGTTGCTGCCGGCGGTGACGGGGATGGATACGGGATTGGTGCTGGCCACTTTATGCACGCAGGCCGTCGTAATGTGGATCTCACTTATGTCGTGTTTGATAATGAAGTCTACGGTCTGACCAAAGGGCAGGCCTCACCCACCTTGAAAATTGGGGAACAGCCAAAATCACTGCCGTTACCCCATATCAGTCAGGGCGTGGACCCCTTGGCACTGGCCCTGACCAGTGGCTACACCTTTATTGCCCGTAGTTATGCTTATGATGCCAAACATCTGAAAAATACCTTGTGTGCGGCGATTCAGCACAAAGGCATGGCTTTGGTGAACGTGCTGCAGCCGTGTCCGACGTACAACGATCTGCGGACCAAGGAGTTCTTTGCTGAAACTCTAGAACAAGACGGTTTCCAAGTGCCTCGGGTGTACTATCTCACAGAAGACGGGTATGACGGACAGGTGAAAAACCCTCAAGACACGCAAGAGGTCAATCAAAAACGGCAAGCTGCCTTTGAGCGGATGAGCCGGATTGAAGACCGAGTGGCCTTAGGCATCTTCTACCAAATCCATCTGCCCACATACGATGAGCTGCTGAAGAAGAACCTGCCGCTGCTCAACCAGTATGCTCCCGTGGACATTCCTTACTACGATCAAGATATGAACGCGACCACCGACTTAAGCTCTGCTCAAGACGCTTTTGTGGTCTAGTTTCTCATAGAATAAAACCCCCACTCAGAGTGTCTGATGGGGGTTTTTTGTTGACAGGTTCTAAATGCTCAATGCGCTACTTGAGTAATCGGTGACTATTGGTAATGGCATCGCGTAGCTGTGCGTCGCCTCGTAAATTCAAGGCAGCCGTTACTTTGCTTGTTGCTGCTGGGGTTAAGGCACTTTTGGGGCCAGCACTTTTGGGAAGCGTCACGCTTTTTCCGGTAGTTGCATTGGTGTAAGTTGTGCCGTTACGGTTACTGGCGGTGGCTTTAAAACCAGAGTTGGTTAATAGCTTTGCCGCATCGTCAATGAAGGCAGAATAATGTCCACCACCAAACTGGGGTGAGGTTTGCACGGGGCAGGCAGAAAAAGAGATAGGCATCATGGGTATTCGGTTCTCCTCAAGGTCTGTATGGAAAGGTCTGTGTCGAATAATTCTAGACGTTCTCTTAAGTAAGTCTGCGGGACTGTTTAAATTGCCTGCCTCAAATAAATCCACAGCAAAAACGCCCTCACTGGCTAGAACCAAATAAAGGGCGTTTACTTTAGAAAGTATTTGCTGGATAAACGGGTGTTACACTAGCCCATAACGAGGCCATTGCGGATCTGTTCGACAAATGTATGGCCGTTTCCTAAGCCGGCTGTACGGGCAATTTTGCTGATCACCCCAGGTGAGAGTGTATCGGCTGGTTTGGCATGGGGGAGACGAACGCGATGGGCACCATTGCTCCACACGGAGCCATGAGTATGCTTAAAGCCTTTTTTGCCCAGTGCTTTGGTCACATCAGCCAGCGTAGCCACTGCTCGGCCACCAAATTGGGGGGATTGTGATTGGAAATTCTGAGATTGAATATTCATAGGGGGACTTATTTCACCTCTTGTCTTACGAGAATAGAACGGTTGTTATTGTCTGTGCCGGCATAAAATCCCCTCCAGCCAATCTGATGCTAGAAGATTTAACAAAAATTAAAACACCCCGTGCCTTGCTGAGACACGGGGTGTTTTTGAGTGTATTCAATGTATTAAATTAAGAGCAGCCCTTTAAGAACAGCCTTCGGAGTTTCCGCAGTTGTCGCACTTGTAGCAGGCACCGTTTCGGATCGTGATACTGCCGCAGTTGCTACAGAACGGGGCATCCCCCATCAGGCTTTTCAGTTGAGCGGTTCGCACCAGGCTGGAGGCTAGCTCCGGGTCAACCACAGATTTAATGGGCACCTCAGGCAGGTCCAAGCGCTTTTGGACAGTGAGATTAGGGATAGGCACTTGCGCTTGTTCCGTACTCTCAGGCTTCACCTGGACAAAATCTGTTCGGCCCAAGTACTCCATCCCAATCACGCGGAAGATGTAGTCCACAATCGAAGTACACAGCTTCACATTGGGGTGATCTGTCGTCCCTGCAGGCTCAAAGCGGGTAAAAGTGAAAGCATCCACGTATTTTTCCAACGGGACACCATGTTGTAGACCCAACGAAATCGCCACAGCCAAGCAGTTGACCATGCTGCGGTAGGCTGCCCCTTCCTTGAACATATCAATGAAGATTTCACCAATCGAGCCGTCTTCATATTCCCCCGTACGCAGGTAGACTTTATGACCACTGACAGAAGCGTCGACCGTGATGCCATGACGCTTTTGGGGCAAGGGCCGCTTGTCTCCCCAGCGCAAAGAGTTGCCTTCTGTCGGCTGGGTAGGCGCTTGTGTCCCTGTGTCTTCAGTCTCTTCTTCAGAGTTTTTGGCACTGCTGAGCGGTTGAGACAGTTTTGAGCCGTCTCGGTAAATCGCCACGCACTTGAGGCCCATTTTCCAGGCATCAACATAGATATTTTCGATGTCTTCAACAGTGGCCTCATGCGGAAGATTCACGGTTTTGGAGATGGCACCCGATAAGAAAGGCTGTGTGGCCCCCATAATCTTGATATGCGCCATTGGCTGAATGTAGCGTGAACCAGCCCCACATTTGTTGGCACAATCAAAAATGGGCAGGTGCTCGTCTTTTAGGTGAGGCGCCCCTTCAATAGTCTGGGTTCCGTTGACGTAGTTCTCAATGGCAGTCACTTCTGCAGAGAGCATTCCCTTTTCTTTGAGCTTTTTGGGGTTAATGCCTGCAGTCCACTCATTGAAAGAACCCGCAGCGCTCACGCTCTCAAGGGCTGTCTGAATTTCATTTTCAGTGAAACCCAACTCCAGTAAGGTGGTGGCATTGGCAAACGGGGCACCTTCTAAAGTCCCACGGCCCAGCACATAGTTTTGAATATCATCAATTTCAGTTTGCGTATAACCCAAATTGCTGAGGGCAGTAGGCACAGACTGGTTGATGATTTTGAAATAACCACCCCCGGCGAGCTTTTTCCATTTTACCAAGGCAAAATCAGGCTCAATCCCAGTGGTATCGCAGTCCATTAGTAAGCCAATGGTGCCTGTGGGTGCCAAAACCGTCGCTTGGGCGTTGCGGTAACCGTGGACTTCACCCAGTGAAACAGCAATATCCCAATCTTCCTGCGCTGCCTGCAGTAATTCCGCAGGGCAGGCGGCCTCATCAATGGCATAAGCGGCATCACGGTGCTTGTTCATCACGCGCAACATCGAACTCCGGTTTTGCCCGTACGCGGGGAAGGGATCCTTCACGGCCGCTATTTCAGCGGAAGTCCGGTAGGCATGTCCGCACATCACAGCGGTGATGGCAGCGGCAGTTGCATAGCTTTCATCACTGTCATAGGCAATCCCGTCGCGCATCAACATCGCGCCCAGGTTGGCGTAACCCAAACCCAAAGGACGGTATGCGTGGCTATTTTTCGCAATCAACTCTGTGGGATACGAGGCAAAGTCCACCAAGATCTCTTGAGCGATAAAGAAAATCCGGCACGCATGCCGAAAGCCCTCAATGTCAAAGCGACCGTCTTCGTCTATAAACTTCACCAGATTAATTGAAGCTAAGTTACAAGCGGTATTGTTTAAGAAGTGGTACTCAGAGCAAGGGTTAGAACCGTAAATGCGATCGGTATCCAAGCAAGTGTTCCAATCATTGATAATGTCATCAAATTGCACGCCCGGATCCGCACAGGCCCACGCCGCATAAGCAATTTGTTTCATCAAATCATCGGCTTCAAAGGTTTCACACAGTTCACCCGTGGTTCTAAAGTGGGTGGACCAAGATTTTTTATTTAAGAAAGCCTCCATAAAGGCGTCGCTAATCCGTACCGAATTGTTGGAGTTTTGACCTGAGACAGTATGGTAGGCTTCACCGTTAAAGTCAGAAGGGTAGCCCGCATCAATCAGGACTTTTACCTTCTTCTCTTCTTTCACCTTCCAGTTAATAAAATCGATAATCTCTGGGTGATCCATATCGAGACAGACCATCTTGGCAGCACGTCGTGTCGTACCGCCCGACTTTGTGGCACCCGCACCCCGGTCTAACACTTCCAAGAAGGACATCAGGCCAGAGGACGTGCCCCCGCCAGAAAGTTTTTCTTGCCGGCCCCGAATTTTTGAGAAGTTTGTCCCTGTCCCAGAGCCGTATTTAAACAGCCGGGCTTCGTTTTTGGCCAGATCAAAGAGGCTCATCAAATCGTCATCAACGGATTGAATAAAACAAGCTGAACACTGGGGATGCTCATACGAGTTGCTGGTCATCTCAATCGCGTCAGTCAGAGGATTCCAGTAGTAGTTTCCACCGCTCCCTTCAATGCCGTACTCGTGATACAGACCGCAGTTAAACCAAACCGGAGAGTTAAACGCCCCTTTTTGAGTGACTAACAGATGGGTCAGCTCCATCTCAAAGGCGTCGGCATCTTGTTTAGAGGCAAAAAAACCAAAACCATCGCCCTGTTTGCGGATAGAACGTGCTAAGCGGGTTACTACCTGCTTGACACTGACTTCATGTCCGGTGTCGGGAACCCCGGCCTTACGAAAATACTTAGACACCAAAATATCTGTTGCCAGTTGTGACCATGTGTTGGGCACTTCCACCTTGTCCATTGCAAAAATCACGGTACCGTCAGGCTCAGTGATTTTGGACTGTCGGTACTCAAAGGTAAGTTCATCAAAGGGGTGGACATTGGCCGTGGTGTAACGACGAGAAACGACAAGACCTTTGCCTGGAATAAACCCCGACGTCTCTACTTGAGACGGCTTTTTAGCCAGTTTTTTAGAGTGGGAACCAGATGCTTTTTGTTTGGATTGGGTATCAGAGCCAACAACCGCCATAGGATAGAACTCCTCTCTCTTCGTTTACGGGTTGAGTGATTGATTGAGATATAGATTTGAGTGAACCGCAAAGGCTTGACAGATAGATTGCGATGAGCCCTGGGTGTGTGCTTACGTAACACAAATCTGGGTTGGCTCTGTGCAAAGCCTGTAGCCATGCGAAAAAGGATAGATAACTAGAGTAGTGAGCGAAAAAAGGCAAGCGGAATACCAGCCTGTTCAAACAGTTCGATCAAACATCATCCCGACCGAACAGAATGGAGAATGCCCCTAAAACAAAAACTGATTTGCTTAGTTTCGAGTGTATTTATTATAGGGGAAGATCCCAAACGCGTGCTGATCAAATAAAGCTTTTTTAAGTTAACTTTTGGATCACATTAACCTTTGCGTCAACGTTAGAAGATTCTCGAAAAATCTTCCAGAAAATTGGCCATCGCATTGAGGAAAATAGGCAATGTGAGCAAGAGTACGGCAATGCCAATGGCGGGTTTGAGTGCAAAGCTGAGCTGAAACACAGGCATTTGTTGGGCGGTACGGTTGACAATGCCGAGAATAATATCGACGGCCATAGTGATTACAATCACCGGGGCCACCAACTCTGTGGCCACAACCAGTGTGTTGCCCGAGATGGTAATCAGATAGTCCATATTAATGGCCTCAGGGATATTGGGGTTAATTGTATAGAGGGGGAAGACCTCAAAGCTTCGGCGAATCGCCTGGATCAACCAGTACAGACCACCAATATGAATAAATAAGATGGTGACAATAAACCCAAACAACCGGTCCAAGACCATCACCTGCTGTCTGCTGGAGGGATCAAAAATCAACGCCGAAGACAGACCAATCTGGTTGTTCATCATGCTGCCGGCAGAATAGACGGCTTTGGTGATGGTGTCGGCAATAAAGCCAATCAGAGCACCAATGGCAATGTTTACCATAATCTGCAGGACA
>CAZZIY010000069.1:0-9146 GCA_964654525.1 uncultured Vampirovibrionales bacterium
CTCATAAAATTCCATCGCTCGTTCCTGGATTAATCCCGGATGATGCAGATTTTCTCAATAGCATCAAACGGGGATCGTACGCCCTGATGAATTTGTATCTCGATGAAGCCCCGGTACAATCACACACGTATTTTAAATTCCCCTATGCCAAATGGGCGGCCGATGCGATTTTAAACAACGCCCCTTACGATCCCGAACTGCCTGTAGGCAGCAAAGCCCCCGTGGTGATTACCACCTATATTGGGATTACGGAAGATATGCGAAAAGACGGCCTGCCGAAGCCCAACACGATTATGAAAGAAACCATTGACGAGATGGCGGTCGCCTGGCCGTGGTTGAAGGATAAAATCAAAGGGGCCCGCATCACCTTTTATCCGGATGCGATGTCGGCCCCAGCTCCCGGGCAGATGACGCGAATTCGAGATTTCAATCCGCAACTCACACCACATATTCGCAGCATTCATTCAGATCTCAGTGGTGTCTTTGCTGCTCGCGGAGCTATTGATCAAGCCCTACGCGGGGTTGATGCGTTACTAAAACAAGAGTCCAAGCCAGCGCTCACGACTTTTGCCTAAGGCTTTTTACCGCGTGCCTTTGAGCTGAGAGGCGTCAGTTTGACTATCTTGGATTTTGGAAAATAAAAGGTCAGAATCTCTCGATAGGTCTTGCCTTGAGAGGCCAGAACAGAAGCACCCCATTGGCACATGCCCACCCCGTGACCGGCGCCGTTATTTTCCACAGTCACCGTTTCTTTCTCTGGGTTTACGGTGAGTTTAAAGCGTGAGCCCAGGATATTTTCAAACCCCAATTTTTCTCCCAAAAACAACCAGGTGGCAAAGCCAGAATCGTTGTGTCCATCGGGAAATTCGACTGTCAGAGGTCGCTTGCGTTGGTCGCTGATCGTTATTTTGGGCGGTTCAATCCCAGTTTTGGCCGTCCACTCACTCAGGCTAAACGTGGTCGTATGCGCTTTCCAATAGGGCGAATTTTGGCAGAACGCGCATTTAACCCCCCGAAAAGCAGGGTGTAAGTAGGCTGGTTTGGAGAACGGTTCAGAGAGAAGATCGGTTGTTTTAGGGGGCGGCAGTGTGTTTGGTGGGTTGGCTTCGCCGGTAAAAAAACCGATCCCGCTGGTACCGCCTGCGCAAATCGCATGGTAATTGGCAACAAAAATTTGGTTGTCTGCTGTAATCGCTTCTCCCCAGACGGCTTTCACCGCATCTAAAACAGGGGGGCGAATGTACCCTCTGCCCAAATAGACTTCCTCTCTCATGTCGTCTGAAAGCTCTTCAACCGGCCGTTTGTGATCGGGTGTTGGCTCAAAACGATACAAACGGCTTTGGGTGAGAACGGCCTGTGCTTTCAGCGCTTCTGGTCCCCAGTTTTCACGGCTTTCACTGCCGACGATGGAAGCGACATACTCTTGGGTGGAAACTCGGTTTTTGAGAATAAAATAGCCCGATTCGTTCAGGGTGATTTCCACACTGCCCCCATATCGTCTTGCCGGAAGCGTGTCTGGCTTAATGAGAAAAGCCCCTCCTGAGAGACTGTCATTTTCATTATTGCTGAGAGAGGCTTGCAATACCAAGCGTGAACTGCGAATCAACACAGGCACACCTCGACGAGATTGCCCCTGAAGTTCGAGCAGTTTACGGTATTTGGTTTGTAGCGTGTAGACACCACGCTCAATTTTTTGACGCGACGGCTCTGTGATAAAAAAGGGACCTTCTAGCTGCATTTGATCGAAGGGCAGATAGCCCTGATACAATTTGACCACGACCTCTTTGGGCAGTTCTGGATCCGCCAAGGCTGGTATTCCTATGGTGCTGACTACCAGAAGTGTGGCCAGAAACGAGGCAAAATAACAAAACCTGGCTAATACTGATAGCGCACTAGTACGCCGCATGGGCCACCTGTTGGCGAGGTACGCGAGAAACGTGTGTGTTATCTGCTACGTGAGAGGGGTGTTTGTGACCAACCAGTGGACACAAAATCCCTGGGGTACTGCGTACTTGCTGCAAGCACCGTTGTGACAGTGTTTCCAAACCAGGATAGCTCGGAAGTCCGTTGGGTTGTAACAACTGTTTTTGTAGTAAGGGGACGCTGGTAAAGACGCCAATGCCGAGTGCTTCAGCTGCCTCTAACAGGGTGACGTGTTGACTGCCGAGCAGTTGGTTTTTTAACGTGGCCGCTTCCGAGAATGCACGGTTGAAGGGGAGTTGAATGGCACGAAACCCATGATTTTCTCCTCCAACAGCTCGTGCTAGAGATACGACAGACTCCAGACTGAGATACCGTGTCGCTTCAGCCGGATCGCAGCGGAAGCAATCCCAAGTGGCCATGCCGTAATACCGGATTTTTTCGGCACCTCTGGCCTGCTCATAAAAGGTGAAAGCTTGTCGTAAACGTTCCATAAACTGGGTACGACCTGTTATCTCGAGCTGTGATTCTGCCGCATTGTGCAGATACATTAAATCAATGGTGTCTAAACTCAAGTTACTGAGGCTTTGATTGAGCTGATTTTCTAAAAAGGCTGGGTGCATACAATGAATCCCGCCTGCTACATCATCTGGACTCATCAGTCCGGGGGAAAAAAAAGTGGTGTCCAGCCAAGTTCTGATATCTATGGGCTGATCGGCGTCGGGGGACAGGTAGCCGTTTTTGGTCGAGATGAAAATTTGCTCACGCGCGTAGCCCTTTTTGCTCAGTGCGTGTAGGGCTTCCCCTACAGAGCGCTCGGCAAGCTGATACCGATAGTTAATCGCTGTATCGATGACATTAATCGCCCCTGACTCAACTGAGGCTATGACTGCCTCGGTGACCAGTAGATTGGTCTGCTCATCGGCTTGTCCTAAATAGGTCCCCACGCCCAGTCCGCTCAAGGATAACCCTTGCCACAAAACAGACTCTGTTGAAGTCGCTGCAACTGAGAGGGGCTGAAAATGGGAGGCTAAGACGGGAGAGTCGATATTTTTCTCAGTCGCATTTCGCGCGTACATCGCCGTTCCCTCTGGTGTGGCAAAGCCACTGAGACACTCGAGACACGCTATCATAAGACATCATCCTTATAAACCCGAAACACGCTATCTGTTATACCATGAAGTAGGTCATCTATAAGCAGAAAGCAGAAAATGAGAGCACGAAAAGATAATTTACGATTAGGTCTAAGCTTGGGTTTTTTATTGCCTTTGGTGCTTTGGGGAGCTGTGTATGCAAATGCAGCTTATGAAAAAGCGCTCGTCAAATTTGCCGTAATCGGCGATATGCCATACCGTACGGAAGATATTGCTGGCTACGAAAAATTGATTGACCAGATTAACCAGGAAAAACTTGATTGGGTTGTGTTTGTGGGTGATACCAAAAACGGGAGTTCGTCTTGTGCCAATGAGGCATACACCCCTATTATGCGGTGGTTTGCGCGCTATACGGCACCTTTGATTTATACCCCAGGAGATAACGAATGGACTGATTGCCACCGAATAACAGCCGGACGATTTGACCCCAATGAACGTCTGAAATGGTTACGAAATGAATTTTTTCAAAAACCACATCCTTGGGCTAAATCCCTTAAAACGACGGCACAGCGTCCCCCATTGATCGAAAATCAATATTGGTTCCGTGAAGGGGTGATGTTTGCAACCCTCCACGTGGTCGGAAGTCAGAATCATTTTTCAGAAGATCATTCCCCACATTCGGAGTGGGCTGTGCGTAATGGCAACAATTTAAACTGGTTAAAATGGATTTTCTTTGAGGCCAAAAATAAGCAAAGCCCGATGATTTTTCTCTTCTGGCACGGAGATCCTCTTTTCGAATCTGCCGCCAAACAACGTCCTGGATATCAGGCTTTAATTGAAGCACTGACAAAGCAAGTGAGAAATTTTCCTGGACCTGTCGTATTAATTCACGGAGACCGTCACCGTTTTGTGATTGATAACCCCCTGCCTCTTAACAATTTCACTCGTGTTATTACCTACGGGGATCGGGATTTGTTTGCCCTTTTGTTGCAGCTCAACAGGACGCAAGGAAGGCTGGATATTTTTTCTCTGGGCGATCAACAAAAGCAGAAGCGCAAAACTATCTTGTTTCCCACAGGCAAGACGGCTGCACGAACCTTAAAAAAGGGGGCATCTCATGCTTTCTGAAGCTTATTATCTGAGGGAAGAGTCTGTCGACCCTTTGCTCCGTGTTTTGCAAACATTGCTGAGTCAAGACGGTCAGTTGCTTCCCCATTGGCAAACTCGTTTTTGCGAAGTGGCCCGTATTACACGGCCAAGTTCTGATAAGCTTCAGTGTATTCTGTTGAATTACATGAATAGCGGTGTTCGCATTTTGATCATGCATGCACCCGAATCGGGAAAAAATGGCCACCTTCTGTGGATAGACTTTGAAGGAGATTCTCAAGAACGGCTAAAACCATGGGCAACTCAATTTTCGTTTGAACCCTTTATCGCTACCACAGAAGACTCTGATACGATCAGCTATGAGAAGCCCTGTTTGACAAAAAATAGTGTGCAATTAACCGCCTATTATCTGGTGAGACCCAATCCAGAAAATAATGTCTTTCAGCCTGAGCGCCAAGTAGAAATGCAACATATCCACGTGTACACCGGCTCAGAATTTATGATCACCATCCATGATCACCCCCTCAAAGCCCTCTGTGATATTCAATCGCTTTTGTGCCAGTCCGAGCAGTTTAAAACCCCGGCTGCACTGCTCAATATTGTTTTGGAAAAAATGGTCCATCTCAACCAGGCCTACGTGGATTCAATGAGACAGGATGTTAAACAGCTTTCTTCCTTGATGATTGATACGGGATTGTTAGAAAAGAACAGTAAACGATCCAAGGAGAATACCGATATATTCCGGGCGTTTATCGGTATGAGTCATTCTCTCTTAGATGTCGAAACGGTCTTAATTCAACAGAAAAGGGTATTGCAAGATCTTCTGATGATGAATCAAATCAATCCCTTGAATTGGATTCGGGTGGATGAAATCGACAAGAAAGTGTTGCAATTAGAAGCCTCCTTAGACACCCTTGAAGTGCTTCAAGAGGAAAAAAACGGACTGATTGATTTATATCGGGCTCAAATTAGCAACAATTTAGATCTTGCTATGCGCCGCCTGGCAGCTATTGGAACCATTTTAGCCCCTCCCGGTTTAATGGCTGCCGTTTACGGGATGAATGTTCCGTTGCCGTTTACCACACTTCCCCATGCATTTTTGATTTTGATGGGAAGTGCACTTCTGGGCTCTATCGGCTGTTATTTTTGGTTACGCCAAAAAGATTGGTTTTGATTTTTTCATGCTAAGTGAGTATTTTGAGTCCGAACGGAGAAACTTTCAAATTACGGCAGACAGCGATTTACGCTTTCTCAGGCAGGCGAATCGAATTGCGGCTGATGTTCTAAAATATTTAACTGTTCAGACAGTTGCAGGTAGAAGCACGCTTGATTTAGAACGTTTGGCGCAAGCAAAATTAGCCAGAGCCAGGGCTACGGCCCCATTTGAAATTTTTCAAGAAGACCCGGCAAAGCCTCCTTTTGGGTTTGCGATTTGTGTTTCCATTGATGATGCCGTGGTGAACGGCCCCCCGTCAAAGGATACGTTCTTCCAAACAGGGCAATGTGTGAGTATCGCTATCGGCGCAGAATACCGTGGATTTTACGGTAAATCTGCCAGAACTGTGATCGTGGGAGATGCCAGTTCAACAGCGTTAGGTCCCGTTATTCAGTATTGGCAAGATCTGTCGGTGAGGGTTCAGTCATTAAAAACCGGTGAAAATACGATGTTAGATGTCATCACGGTGATGAATCACTTCCAGCAAGAGAACGCCTCGTTCTGTTTATTCTCTGGTTTGGGGGGGTGTTTTACAGGTAGTGTTCTTCACACCAATGTGTTTATTCCCAACCGGATTGAAGATGTTGATGTTTCAAAAAATCCATGGATGTTGCTACCCTTGGAATACGGTTGGACGTTTACCTTAATGCCGATGGCTGTTGTGGGTGATAATTGCAAATACACCATCGATCCCGATGGGTGGACGCTGAGAAGTACTTCAGGACTGCCTACAGTTCATTGGGCAGATACCTATTGGGTGGGATCTCACAATATTGAGTGTCTGACCGATTCCCCGGCGTCATGACGAGTGGGGCATAATTACCGGAACGGCTTGCAAAGCTTCAATAAACGGGATCATCTGATAACGGCCGTTATCTTGCCATTTATTTTTGTTATTTCGGGTGAGGATTGTTGGATCTAATTTCTCTTTGTAAATAACCCCTCCACGACCTTGCCAGGGTTGTGAGACAGACCCTTTGCGCAGCGTGAATAATTGCAAAAAGCCAGGATGATAACTATAACGCGCATAGAGTGTATCCGGTTGACTCCAGATGCCGGCCATTTTTTCAGCTTCTAGATACTGAAGATAACTCAAAACGGCAGTGTGTACCATGTCTGCAGGGTTAGCTATCCGCAAATGGGATTCGAGCAAATTCTTCTGGGCATGCTGCTTCAGTGCTTCATAGTCGTTTTGATTTTCTGGCTCGTTGACCCAAGCTCTGGCATAATCAAGCGCTGGTTCTAAATAGGTTTCGACCTCAAAATCCTTGTACAATGTTTCGCCAAGACACGTAAGCGAACTCACACAGGGATTAAATCCCGTTTGCTCAATCAGCGTTTTAAGGCTGGCGGCATACATTTGGGTCGCTTCACGAGAAATACCATTGGCCATTTGTGCCCGTTTATCATCTAAATAAAACGTCCAGGCGATACCGGGGGAATGCCATTGCTGAATGGTCAGCGTTAATTTGGCCAGGTAACTGAGGGCGAAAAATTCCGCGGCATCCACCACAGGCCGATTTGGATCCAACGCATTATTGAGATTTTTCACCGGACCGTAGCCCAGAATAAACGGAATCGGGGTCTGCGTTTTAATGGCTTTCTCTATAATCCGTAAAAAATGTTCGGTATCTTTCGGTCGGGTTTTGCAAAATTGCACGTTACTTAATTTCCCCAGTATCAGTCGTGCTTGCTCTTTCTCCGTTAAGGCTTTTGAGTGGGATGGGTGTTTATGGGTGCAGGCGGAATCGCCACTGGCCGCGTCGAGTATCCACTGCAGACGTCGCTCAAACCATGCTTGCAAATTTAGGGCTTGCAAATTTTGGACCTGCAAATTTTCTGTGATGATAAAATTTTCTTGTGTGGAGGTCATCGGCAATGTGAGGAACTTTCTGCCCAGTCTTTGCTTAAGTCAGAGAGGTTTTGATTGACATTTTGCGGGTACGCTGCCAGGTGTGAATACACAGGAGTAGCCATGCCAATCCAACCCCTGCTGCAATCCACTGAAGAGCATACACATAACCGTAAAGGTCGCCCAGCGTGGCCATCACAAACATGCCACCAGCAATGCCAATATCGTTAAATAGCGTAAATGTGGCCATCGCGCTGCCCTGGGTTTCGGGTTGGTTTTTATCGGCGGCCATCGCCATCAAAGAGGGCTGCACAGTGCCGGCGGCCAGACCGTACATGACAGTGGCCACTAAAAACAAAAGCGTGCTGTTCGCACTGGCAAGCAACAACAAACTGAGTGCCACCATGCTCAATCCTGGAATTAAGACACTGGCTCTGCCGTAGGTGTCAGAGATAGGGCCCGTCAACCAGCGAGACGTAATTAATGAGGCGGCATACAGGGTGTAAAACCAGTGCGTCTCGGTGAGGTGCTTCTCCAAGCTGAGCAGGGGAATATAGGGCATTAAGGCCCCAAACGCCAAACTGGCCAGTGCCATAATCAACCCTGGAAATAGAGCGTCTTTATTCAACAAGTTGCTAATAAGCTCTCTGGGCTTGACCGGTGGCAGTATCCTCACAGGACCGGGGGTCACCTGCCAAATCGAAGCGGCGCACAACAGGGTTAACAAACAGGCCAGTAAGCAGCCAATATTAAAAAATGAGTTGACTTGCGTTGTGAGCCAAATCCCGACAGCGGGGCTAAACGCCATCGCCAGTTTAATGGCATTACCGTAGTGGCTTAACCCTTCGGCTTTATGCTCAGGAGGCAAATGTTCCACCAAATAGCTGGCAGTGCCTGTATAAATCAGCGCATAGGCGATCCCGTGGATAACACGCAGTCCGATCAGGCTATAAAAATCATGTGCAAATGGATAGCCCGCATTGGCAAACAACAATAATAGTGCGCCCCATTGCATTAGGTGGGTTTTACTGCCGTGATCGCACTGAAATCCAATCCAGGGCCGAACCAACATGGATGCTATCATCAGCCCTGCCATAATAAAGCCAATGGTTTCTCCATGGAAACCCCGTACCTGTGATAAATACAAAGGGAGGATTGGGGTTAACAAATGGTAACTCGAGAACATGAAGAACGACACCAGGCACAACCGCTTAAAATCAGCGGTCCAGAGGGAATGGGTCTGTGATAATAAGGGTAACTTATGCATGGGGGTAAACGGAGGCATTCTCTAAATAAATAAGACCTGGCAAAATAAAACCGGGACTTCCCGGAAAACTGCTTGCCGGAAAACTGCTTATTTGTAAATCCTGTATGCTGTTACGGCGTGAGAAAATAAAATTGTAGCGCTAACAGGGGTGATACGGTTCAAATATTTATAAGCGCATCAAAATATATGCGCATTAAAATGGGTTGTCTTGTTTTTCTAAATGCATGATGTTTGATCCCACTGTGAGTATTGCCCCAAAAAACTCAGCCCCTCAACCGCTTCAGCGGTTTGTTCAGGGTCGTAATCCGGCCTTAGCAAATGATGTTTTTATGCGTTCTTCCCAAAAAGCACCCGTGCTTTTTGCTGGGAGTTCACAAGCGGACAAAAAACTTCCTCCAGCACTTAAACCCGAGCCCTTGATCGTTGCCACGGAGTGGGAAAGTGTGTTCAAAACAATGTTGCCAGGTGAAGTGGTTACCATCGGTCTTGATCCCAAAAAATCTTTAATTGCCCCTCCTCCGTTGGGCTTTTGGGCCAGCAAACACAAAAAAGCAGCCAGAAAAGCACTGGAACTGGCACCCAAGCAACTTCAACTGAAACGCCTATCTGATTGGACCTGGGAGGTGACCCCTCTGGGTGATAACGCCACATATATAGACGAGATGACTGCTTGTCCGTCAACTCGCTGGG
>CAZZIY010000070.1:0-9112 GCA_964654525.1 uncultured Vampirovibrionales bacterium
AAAGACAGCGAATTAATCCTAACGGCAAAGATCTGGCCTCTTCTAACCGCGCGCCTTACTTCAATCAGATGGTGATTAATCAACTGATGCAAGACTACGGACTGGATGAGCAAAGCTTCTGGCAAAGCGGGCTGCGAGTTATTACGACGCTGGATTTTAAAGCCCAGATGGCGGCAACACGCTCGGTTCGAAATCTATCCATCAGTGCGGGCCGGACAGGTAAAAAACAACAGGCCGCCCTGCTCAGTTTAGACCCACATACCGGGAAAATTCTGGCTTATGTGGGGGGAAAAGATTTTGGTTTCAGTCAATTTGACCGTGTTAAGGAAGGGAAACGCTCTCCCGGCTCATTGTTTAAGGTGTTTACCTATGCCGCGGCGATTGGCAATGGGTATCTTCCCAATCGGGTTTATCTGGATGAGCCCATACAGCAAGGTACGTGGAAACCAGAAAATTACGACAAGCAACACCACGGCTACATGAGTCTGGCACAGGCCTTTGCTAAATCCAATAATATTGTGGCAGTCAAGCTCATTCAAGAGCTGAGTCCGCAATCTGTGATTGATATCGCCCGGCGAATGGGCATTCGAAACGGAGAACTCCCCAATGATCTCACACTGACACTGGGCAGTGCGGGTGTGAGCTTATGGGAAATGACCTCTGCTTTTGGGGTTTTGGCCAATCAGGGTGTAATAGTTGAGCCCTATGCCATAGAATCTGTCAAAGACAGAGAGGGCCGTGTACTCTTTGAGCATGAAACCCGCTCTGAAGAAGTGCTGGACAGAACCACAGTTGATACGATGGTGGCCATGATGATGGGCGTTGTTCAATACGGTACGGGCAAAGCAGCCAATATTGGCAGACCTGTTGCGGGGAAAACAGGAACCAGTGATGATCACCGTGATGCCTGGTTTATTGGCTTTACACCAGAAATTGTGACCGGTGTTTGGGTCGGCAATGATGATAACTCTCCTGTTCCTGGTGTCAGTGGCGGCGGACTTCCGGCACAAATCTGGCGTGCCGCGATGCAGCCGATGCTTTCCGGAAAACCACCCAGTCAATTTGATTTAACTTACAGCCAGCCCATTACGCCGGAAGACTTTACCACTTACCACCTAGAAAACTTGAGTACGAATGAGCCTAAAAATATCGATAATCCTGAACTACAGCAAGACCAGACCCAGCAGCTAGATGAAGAGGGCATCCCACTGCGAGATAAACAGGACCCTGCACAACCTCAGCTTGATACGACTGAAAACCAAGCAGAAGATTCGACAGAGCCCTCTGTCAAACCGGGGCCCAAAAAAACAACGGTCGTCAAAAATACGATTCCAGAATTGGCAGCACCCCCGCCCCCAAAGGTAATTAAGCCCTCACCAGCTCCTAAAACTAAAACAATCACACCTAAACCTGCTGGGATTATCCCCATTCCTAAAAGAGAGGCGCCAGTCTTACCAGCGCCTTCTCGCAGAGATATTATTCCCTTACCGCTTTCGCGGCCGTCAAACTAAATTTTGCCCGTATTAATTGGGTTTGATGTTGGTCAGCTCTTGCTGTCTTAGTGCAGCAGCGCCTAGCATGCCGCCTAAGCCCATTGATTCAACCGCAGAACTGGGCACCAGCATGAGTGCGCCCTTCTCTTTGAGGCCTTCGTAGAGCATATTCATTGCCCTTAGGTGCAGTGCCACAGGGTTACTCTCGTATGATTTAGAGGCTTTGTTGAACATTTCTGCGATCTCGACTTCTGCTTGGCCTAAAATCACCCGGGCGTGTTTTTCACGGTAGGCTTGGGCTTCACGGGACATGGCATCTTGCAAGGCTTCTGGGATAACCACATCACGCATTTCAACGGATTTAACTTCCAAACCCCACGGCGTGCAGCGCTCTGCGATCAATTTCTGTAACTCTTTTTCAATCGATTCGCGCCCTTTGAGTAGTTCTGATAATGAGGTACGGCCAATGATATCTCGAAGTGCAGTTTGTGAGGCCCATGAAATCGCCTGAAAATAATTTTGAACACTGAGAGCGGCTTTTTCGGAGTCAACCACCTGCCAAAAGATAACTGCATCAACATTAACGGGCACCGTATCAGCAGTGAGTGTCTGTTCGGCAGCAAAACTGGTGGTAATTACCCGTAAATCTATATAATACTGTACGGAATCAAAGCCGGGCATCACCCAAAACAGTCCAGGGCCGCGGAGGCCGACAAAGCGGCCTAGGCGAAGCACGACTGCTTGCTCCCACTGATTGGCAAATTGGGGAGAGGCACATAAAGTCAGCCCTGAAATCATTGTAATGATACTCAGCCACCAGAGATGTCCCGCAGATCCCAGCAGCAAAATGGCACTTAAGCCCACACTAAACAAGACAATCAAAACGGTGACCACATTGGGTCTAGCGTTTATGGTCACTTCCTCGTTCATCGCATCGGTATTATTGGCCATAATCTAGTCTCTCTCCTGTTAATCTAATCCAGATGATTTAAATTTTGCTCTCTCAGGTACCATTCTACCCCAGAAGAGGCCGGCAGCCCCATGGCCCGAATGGCCTCCTGCTCATACAAAAAAGCGTCATCTTCAATGCGAGAAGGGTAGCTGAAATCACCGGTTAATATCTTTGTGCCAAATACACTGAGAAGCTTGCCCCAGTTTTGCCGGGAGTGTCGGTACTCGTGCACCAGGGTAGCAGCCTTATACCCGTCTGGCATTTGCCAGAAGGGGGTGTTGATTTTAAGTGAGCCCATTGTATAAGAGGCCAAAATGCTATCAGTACTGGTCCCATTGAGTGTCAACGTGGGAGGGCCGTAACTCAAATTTCCTTGTCTGTGCTGTGTTTTCACCCAGTCAGCTATTTCTGGAGAGAGGCTATTCAAGATGTCCAGGGTGGGCTGAAGGGCTTGCCACTTTTGCTCTGGTGAGAGTTTCTTTAACGCCTCTGGGCTTAAACCAGCGGTGGTGTTTTTCAACAACGTGTCTCTGTGAGATACCATTACACGGGAAAACATCGGGAGTGGGCCGTCCCCGACCACATGGTTATATACTTCACCGCCGCCTATGAGCGTTGTATAGCTAATAACCAGGCGGGCGATAAATCCAGAGATTCGACGGTAAAGAGGGCGTGGTTTTGGCGCCTTTTTGACGGATTCTCCTTTGAGGTGTTCTGCGAAATACAACGCAGGAGTGAGCGACTTTTTTTGAGAAGAGCGAACCAGAGAACGGCTTTGTATGTGCTGGTTGGGCGTAATTTTCACGGCGTAATCTTTACTGTAAATGATACAGGTGTCGGCCTTTGAGATACTGAATGACAAATTCTGAGGGCCTTAAGCCCAGGGCTCGGTAAGCTTCTAGCTGGTACTGGTAAGCTTCATCTTCAATGAGTGATTCATAGCGCTGAGGATCGCCTTGGAGAAATTGAATCATTCCCTCACGCGCTCCTTTGTAAGTACTTTGCCTGGAATGTCGGTACTCATGAATGAGGACAGTTGCTTTATCCCCGTCACTCAAGCTCCAGAAAGCCTTCTCTAAATGCAGGGTTTTATTGCGATTTTGGTATCCAGCGATCGTTTCAGAGTCAGCGTCCGCATCGATTTTTTTTCCACTCAATTTGGTTTCGTAAATAATCCGCCCGGTGCTGTGTTGGTCTTGCACCCATTGATGAATCTCTGGGGCGACAGCTTTGACAATAGACAGTGTCGGTTGAAGTCCCTGCCAGTAATCTTGGGCGCTAACATTATCCTGATTAGACAGTTTACGCGTTGTGTTCAATCTTAGGCCAGGGATCAATTCCGGAGCAGTGGACTGAATCGAATGCAAGGTAGGTAGTGGGCCGTCGCTGGGGGTGTAGGTGGCCAGTTTAAAGGTACCGCCAATCATCGCCAGGGAAACCAATATGCCTCGGATTCCTTTGCCAATACTGGGCGGTACTAGCCAGGAGATGACGAGTTTTTTCCATGCAGCTTTTTTTTGCTGCTTCTGTTGGTCTAAAGACAGTTGTTTTTGGTTGTCTTGGCCAAAAGTGGGTGCAAAACTGGGTAATGGATGAGAAGTAGGGGATAAACGATGATGCTGCGGCACTTTTACTGCGCCAAAGGCGTTGCCAACCATTAAGGACATAGGCCCTTAGTGCTCCTTTTGTGTTTTCATAAAATAAATCGCGCCTTGATGGCGCCCTCACAAGATAAAAAATCACTCCCAAAATCTAAGCTTGCATTATATAAAAATAACAATCATTTTGCAAGCGTGTTCATACTAAGGTAGAGTCTGGGTTGCCTTAACCCCCTTAAACTGCATTCGGTGGAAGGGACTGGGCCCGAATTGTTGAATGGCCTGAAGATGCGTCTGGGTCCCATAGCCCTTGTTTTTGTGCCATTGGTATGCGTGATACTCAGGATAGTCTTTCCCCCACTGGCTAACCAGTCGATCTCGGTAGACTTTAGCCAGAACAGACGCAGCAGCAATGGATGCCGAGTGAGAATCTCCCTTAATCACAGCAAGTTGCCTGTCTTTGGGGAATTGTGGCATCGTCGCCTTGCCGTCTATCAAAATAAGCGTGTTATCGAGGCGAGACTTATCGAGCTGTTTTAATACCCCAGTGACTGCCCGAGAGGACGCCAGTAATGAGGCATGGTAGACGTTCAACGTTTCTACTTCTTCCAAAGTTGCTTCAGCAATGGCAAAAAGGCAGAAATCTCCCTCTGTTAAACAGGCTGAAACGGCTTCTCTTTCGGCAGGTTTCATCAATTTGGAATCATTGAGCGGGCTGAGTATTGTCTGCTCCTGAGCCGTTAGTGCGCGAATCATGCATACTGCAGCGGCGACAACTGGCCCAATTAAGCTGCCTCGTCCTACCTCATCCACCCCAATCAGGTGGGGAAACAGCAATTCTTGCTCTTGCCCTACTTTCTGCCGTGTGTCTGTATCAAAATCCAGTAACTGAGACAGCCGGCTCTGATTTTTTCGAGGCTTAGACGGTTTCAAGGCTCAGACGTCCCCAACGACCTTGGCGGAAATCACTGAGAATAATTCGCGAAGTACGAATGGTATCGGGCTGCTCTCCTTTGAGAATAAAGCGACGCGCCAGAGCGATGGCCTCAATCGACAACGGAGTGTCTGTATCCAGATGATAATGTGTGTGTAAATGCCCGGGGTAGATTTTTTCCACGCGACCAATCAAAAAAGCGGCCACCTGCTCTTCATCATAGGCCGCTTCTCCCACTGAAGCGACACAGGCTAGCAGTTCTCCCATTTCTTCGGAATCAAGCCTTGGGGGGATCACCCCCGGGGTATCCAGCAGTTCAATATCTGGGTGGATTCTCACCCATTGAGGCTGCCGGGTGACGCCTGCTTTATGGCCTGTTTTCGCCTTTTTCTGCCCGATAAAGCAGTTAATTACGGTGGATTTCCCCACATTGGGCATTCCCACCACCAGGACTCGAACGGGTCTGCGCTTGAGCCCTTTGGCTACTACTTGAGCCATTTTGGGTTCTGCTAAGAACTTTAAGAGTTTTATCACTTGGGCCTTATGCTGTGCCGTTTTGGCATCAAACAAATGGCTTTTAATAGTGCTCTGAGGGTTTTCTACTGCTAAGGTCTTCTCAAAATGGTTTTTCCAGGCTTTGGTATGGTTGGCGTCAGCCAGATCAGATTTATTGAGCAATACCAATACAGGCATATGGCTGTATGCCCTGCGAAGTCGTGGGTTACAGGAGGCTTCTGGAAGTCGAGCATCCAGTACTTCCACTACCACATCAATCCATTTCAATAATGGTTTGAGTTCTCGCTCAGTTTTGGCAATATGGCCTGGGTACCACTGAATTTGGGACATCAGCTGACTCTCAGGTCTAGAGCAAAATAGCTCAATCTATTTTTTATCGGCTTTTTTTCCAGAAGCGGTCGTGTTGGTGACCACTTTCTCACGAATCCGAGCAGCCTTACCACTACGTTCGCGCATATAGTAGAGCTTGGAACGACGGACATAGCCTTTACGAATGACGGTAATGCTTTCCACTTTGGGGGAATGAAGCAAGAAAATTCTCTCAACGCCAATGCCCTGAAACACTCTTCGGACAGTGACAGTGCGGTTAATTCCGCCACCACGAATGCGAATAACAACCCCTTCGTAGGCTTGGACCCGCTCTTTATTACCCTCGATGATACGCACCTTGACTTTGACGCTATCTCCAGGGGCTAAATCTGGCAGACTCTCTTTGAGGTACTCTTTTTCGATGGATTTGATTAATTCGTTGCTCATGAGGGGGGCTTCCTACAAATAGTGCTAAATGCGGTGGGTCTAAAACTTTCCTGGGTCAGAGACGAGTGGGTGCTTTTAAGCGAAGATTCGGGCTGTCTAATGCGAAAAAATCAACGCATTTAATCAACCCATTCCGACAGTTCTAGACACTTTAGGTAAAAGACACCAGTGGGTCAAGTCTCAGCGTTCCTTGAGTTCAATGCTACCAGGTCCAATGCTACCAGGTCCAATGCGGGAGTGTGAGTTTAATAATCCAATTGAGCGCCAAGAGGATAAGCCCCCCAACCAATACGCGACTCCAAGCAAAAGGGACAGCGCCGGTCCGTTTCTTGAGCGAATCGATGTGAATTCGTGTTCTCTCGGGTAGCCACAGGAGACCACATCCCAAGAGTAAGAATCCCAGAAAAAACAAGGGTGATAAGGGATTGAACAGACAAGCGGTTGCAACATCCCCGTGTCCTAGCGCAAAAAATGCACGGCTCATCCCACAAGTAGCACAAGGCAGATGAAATACCGCCTTAAAACGACATGGTAGTAGCTCCCACTGGTTATAAACCTCAAAGGGGATGATAACAGCGACCGACACGGGCAATAAAAAACAGAGGCCCAGTAGCCGTGACCAGAGATTGCGGGGGAGAGGAAAAATGGAACGATACTCCTGAATAAAAGCAACAACAACTGAAGCTACTAGACATTATGTTGATTGTCTATTAAAATATTGGTAGCTACTATCAAAGATATAGTATTGTCTCAAAGTGGCTCTTATCAGAGAGGGAACCCCATTTTTATTCTATTAAATCCAGGCTAGAGAGCCAAGCCGTGGAGTATGTTTGGAGTTTTTCACGTGAGAACTGTATTACTGCTGAATTCATCTTATGAGCCGCTGCACATTTGCAGTTGGAAAAGGGCGGTGGGTCTTCTCATTAAAGGGAAGGCCGTCACTTTAGAAGAAGAACCTGAAAAGATTGGGGCAGGGTACAACCTGCCCCTTGTTATTCGCCTGTTGTACTACGTCAAAATTCCGCATAAGGACATTCCCTTAACCCGGCGCAATATTTTGCACCGCGATCATTACACATGCCAATATTGCGACCGCAGGAACGATCTCACCATTGATCACGTGATTCCCAGGTCGCGCGGGGGAAGAGATACCTGGGACAATGTGGTAGTGGCCTGTCTGCGCTGTAATGTGACCAAAGGGAGTCGAACTCCAAAAGAAGCCGGAATGAAGCTGAAGACAACCCCATGTCGGCCGTTCAACTTTGTCCATTTTGAGCTATCCAAACAGCACCAAACCAACGTTCGTCAGTACGAGAATTGGCGCAAGTATATGTACGACTATAGTTAATCTGTTTTAGGCCGCGGCAGGTTTGTTGGGAAGTACTTTACCGAGAAGACCAACCAGCAAACCAATAAATTCCAGGACGGGATGACCGTACTTGAGAATGAGCTCTAAAACAGACTTAGCATTCTCAGGGCTAAATCCCAATTTTGCTGCCATCACAGGGTCGTTCATCAACTGAACAACTTCACGGGCTTTCACACCTTTAGGCATCCGCAGTGTAAAACTGTCTTTGGGGTTATTGCCCGTTATGGTCACTTTATTGGCCTTGCCCACTTTGGCGGTATAGGCACTAAATTGGGGGCTAATCACGGGTTGATTAATTGTGCTCATCAGGACACGCTCTCCTACTTGCAGCATCAGAATTGTTTTGGGGAACAACTGCATAAACGAAGAGACGGACGGTATTTGTTCTAGGAAGACTTTCCTATCTTTTGCCGCAGGGCGTGCAAACGGTCTTGAGCATTCTCAGGAGATTGTTTGCCACTAGAACTGCTTTTCATCAGCAGTTGGCAGAGTGCTTCGATATCTTTCTCATCGATACTGCCGTCGTGGTTAACATCCAATAAGGCTCGTTGCTCTGGGCTCAGTTGGTCAACCAGCTCATGATGGGCCACCAGTTGCCGCAAGAGATCGAGATCGCTACGGTCCAGTTTCCCGTCACCCGTAATATCTCCAGAATGATTCATTAGGCCTGGCTATCCTGTACAAGTCCTGGGAAACGGTAATCTTGGAAGGGTTGATTCCGAAAAGGTTGGGACTGAAATGTGGCTTGTGACTGAGAAGAGGTCGGATGGTTAATGTCTGCAGCGCGAAAAGTTTGCCGAGATAATTGCGAAATTCCGATTGGGGCCTCTTCGACCTCTTCGGTAAAAATATCCAACAAAGCATTGGAGAGTTGTTGAAATAACCCGACAGAAGGCTTAGACCCAGTTCCGCTTGCGTACTGGATTGCTTTGGGCAGGGTTGTTGTTCGATGGATTGCTTTGGTTTTGCTATTTGTTTCCAAAAAGATTGTTAGTTGCGCCTGTGCTTCCTTGGGCACCTTGGGTTCCTTGAGCTCCCTGGGCTTGGTTTCCTTGAAACAGATTTCCAGCTGCTGGAGGGTTAGTTGTGGTTGTGGGATTTTTTGGGGCTTGGTTAAATAGATTAGTTGTTCCCTGGGTCCCTTGAGTATTTTGGGCACCTTGAGTATTCTGAGTATTGGGTGCATTTTGAGTAAAAGTATTTCCGAAGACACTCTGGTTGTTTGTAGTATTCACAGTGTTTCCAGCTGGAGGAGTGGTGGGTGCGTTAGTGTTAGTGTTTTGACCGAACATATTTGTAGTAGCGGCAGGTGCTGTTGTGTTTGGCTTTGCTCCAAAGATATTGGTACCTGCGTTTGTGTTAGCAGCGTTCGTTGTGTTTTGAGCAGCATTCCCAAACAGGGTGTTTCCTCCAGTGGCGGAAGTTCCACCCGTGACTGCGTTTCCAGTAGTTGGAGGTGTGGTATTACCTCCGAATATATTGTTGGGCGTGGTG
>CAZZIY010000071.1:0-9084 GCA_964654525.1 uncultured Vampirovibrionales bacterium
GTGATGCCGGACGAGTTTCGCGTCTGCGGGGAAAGTTTGCTTCGTAATTTGCAAAAAGGGATTGCTGATGCTAAGTCTTTTGGCGAGACAGACTGGTGTGGTTATCTACCGGATACCTTTGGACATTGTGCCGATATGCCAACCTTACTACAGGCTGTCGGGATTGATACAGCGGTGCTATGGCGCGGGCTCATTCCAGAGAGCAATGCCCATTGCTGGCAGGCTCCTTCGGGAAAAAAAGTAGCCCTGTATCATTTGACGGAAGGCTACTTTCAAAATGTTTTTCATGATAGCGAACTGAGCGAAGCAGACCGTGAAAAAGCATTAAAATCTTGGCTTGATGTCGCCTTAAAGGCTTCAATCTCTTGGGAGCCCTTGCTTCCCGTTGGTGGGGATCATTTGGGGGCTCTTTCATGTTCTGTATTGCCGCAATTGAATAACGCAGAACTTCCTGTGCAGTCGATTCAAGAGACATTACCCGTGGCGTTTATTCGTGACCAGCAGAAGCGATGTCCCCTCGACCAGTTACCCTTACTGACTGGTGAACTGAGAGAAACTGGAAAAATTTTCTTATTGCCCGCGGTTGCTTCTGCACGGGTGTATTTGAAGCAGGCTAATCGACGCTTGACGCACTGCTTATTACATACCCTGGAGCCGCTGCAAGTTCTGAATCGATTATTCTATGGGGCACGAAGTACTGTCATTTCAGAAATCACTGCCATGTGGGATCTCCTGCTACTTAACCACCCTCATGACAGTATTTGCGGCTGTAGTGTGGACAGTGTTCATAGAGACAATGAGCAGCGTTTTGATTCTGTCAGCGCGATGCAACATGCATTACTGCCTTGGCTGTTGCGACCTTGGGCAGGTTGGTGTGACTTAGATTCGGGGTGGGGTCTGCCCGATCAGCAAGCAGAGGGCCCTCACTTCTGGACGCTTTTTTATGGTGGTTCACGACCTTATACCGGTATTGCCTGGGTAGAGAGCACGACTTACCCAGAAGCGCTGGCACAAGTGGCCAGCTCTCCTCGAGAGACCTTAAAAGATGAATATTTAACCGATGAGTGGCAGGTCCCGCTGTCTCATCGATTAGAGAAAAGGTCTTCAGGTTGGATCTGGGTCGAAAATATCCAACCGCTCTCAGTTAACCGTATTGATGTTGCTTCAAGTCAAACAATTCCAGAAAAATCAAGGGTATGGACTCTGATACAAAGCCACGCCACTGAAAAAACTGTGTTTGAGACAGCATCATTGGTTCCGAAACATTGTCTGGGAAATGAGTACCTCCAGGTGACAGTTGATGAGCAAGGAGAGGTATCGGTCTTTGATAAGCGTACACAAAAAACCTACCCGATTGCCCTTTCTTTTGTCGATCGTGAAGAGCAAGGTGACTCTTACAACAGTGTTTGCCCTTCCGATACTCTTGAAAAAGCTCAGTGTCAGGGTGTTCACATCACAAAACAAGGACCTGCAGTCGGAGAAATCACCATTTTAAGTCGGTTTCAGAACCGCTCACTCATTTTTTCGACGCAGATACAACTTCATGCGGCATCCCCTATGCTCCACTTTCAAACACAGTTGCTCAATCAGTCTCCAAACCGAAAAATACAGGTGTGTTTTGAGACAGGGGCGCCTATTAAGCAGGTGTTACTGGATAGCCATCTGAGTATTATTTCTCGGGAGCTAGATCCTGCTTATAATGAAAATCAACTGGCTCCGGTAGAAAAAGGCCTGGAGTACCCCAGTAACGCTAGTCCTCTCCAGCGCTTTGTGTTGGCCAACGGACAGGCCGTATTTACCGAAGGGCTTTTGGAGTATGAAATTTCTGGCTCTTCGCTTCAAATCACCTTGCTGCGAGCATTTAGCCATTTATCCAAAGGGGTCCTCCCAACTCGGGGTGCTCCAGCCGGACCGCCCTTGGAAACGCCTGAAGCACAATGTCTTAACAGACCGTTGATGTTGCGCTATGCGTGGGCACCAGCTGAAATGGAAAGCAAGCAAGAAAGCACGTCTGAAAAGACAGATGCCGGGCGCTATTTTGGCGCCTGGCATCAAGATGTATGGCATCAAGCAGATCACTTTCTGGGGAATATCCAGCTGCTTGAAACTGTAGATTTCTCTGATGCTTTCTCTAAGGGGCTGATTCAATGGGATAACCCTGCTGTGACTTCTACTGCATTCACCCTTATCAGTCAAAATAAGATTGTGCTGCGGCTGTTGAATATTTCCCCAGACCCGCAAACACTGGTTCTTCGTTTAAATCCCCGGTTCATAGACTCTCTTGATAGTATTTTCTGTGTGGACGGGCTCCATCAGCCAATTCTTGAAGAGCCTTTGCCTGTTCGTGGTGTCGAGCTCGCTTTATCTTTGGAACCCTGGCAATGGCAGGGCGTCCTCTTTCAGTTGAAGCCAGACTTCGATAAAATAAACGAACGACACTAAACTAAAAGGAACCATAGGTGTTTTCTTTGGGCTTTTCTGTTCAACAAAAATCAATGCGATTGACCCAGCTCTTGGCTAGTATGCTTTCTGTTGCTCTTCTTTCGAGTGGCTTTTGCTCTTTAGAAGCACAGGCCAGGTGGTTTTCTAAAAAAAAACCGTCAGACACCGTTACCAAAGAGAATTCGCCTCCTGAGAAAGACGAGCTAAAGCGGACCTGCGACCCCATTCTGGAAGAGATTGTGCGGCTAAACCAACGAGATAACCCGGTTCACCTGGCACTCAGACCCAAAATTGGTCTGCTGAAAAATCAATACCGTCGTTGCACAGATCAAATCCGAAGTCGTGAACGACGCTATTTGGAGGCTATTGATCTTGTCGATCCAACGGCCCTAACAACCCCCGAAAACTCGGCTTCAGAAACGGCGGCAGCCTTGGCTGAAAAATCAATTGAAATCCCCCCTCTTATCACCTATGTCGCTAAAACCAAGGCTAAAAACCGAGGGAATAAGCATTTAGATGCTCAGCACGCAGACAACGAAACACTTCGTTATCTTGCCCCTGTCTCGAAACCCAATGGGAAGTTGGCATTATGAACTATCATGTTTGGATTCCAAGTTGCCCCACCTTCTGGGTTTGGATGATTCTGGTTGAGTTGTTTCTAATCATTTTGCTGAGTTTAAGCTACCGTCAATTACTCAAGCTAACGTTAGAATTTGGCGACAGACGGCCTGACTGGGAGAAGGACGTGCGGCAGACGGCTGTTATCCTAGAGACCTCTGCCAGTAAATTAAGCGAGATTCGCAGTCAAATTGCCCATTGGACCCAACGATCATGGAAAGTGAATATGGCAAAATGGGGATTGACCGCATTTTTAAACCGTTTTTCTGATAAACTTACCTAACGTCAGCAAGACCAAAACCTGGGGAGATGTTTCTGATGGCCAATGACCGAGATGATGGTGTATACGCCTTTTTATTAGGGGTGCTAGTCGGCGCCGCGACAGGTGGTGTTTGTGCTTTGCTTTTTGCCCCCAAGAAAGGCGATGAATTCCGTGAAGATGCCAAGGTTTTTCTAAAGGCGCTGCCAGAGAAAATGAATCAAGACATTCAAAACCCACAGGGCAAAACCCGCCAGTTTATTGACAAAACCCGGGCAACTCTTGAAACCAAAATGGATGAGGTCAGCTATTCAAGGCAGGCCAGTAAAATTGCAGAAGCCAAACGCCGAGAAGAAATGGCTTCTGGCGTTGAGCTCAATTAGAGGGAACCCGTATCTGATGGACTTGACTGTTTCTTCTGCTGTCTCTCAACAGTTATCGCAACTGATACAAGTCAGTTGGCTGCTGCTCATTCCGGTGGCTTTAATGCTGGTGCTGGTGTTGCACCAACTTTGGACCCTATTGCAAGGGCTTTCAGAGTTTATGTCTATGGCACGGTATGAGCTGTATCCAGCAGTGAAAGATCTGCGGGCTGTCGCCAACCACCTGGAAGTGATCAGCGCCAAAGCTGTAGTCGGTGCAGAAACCGTCGAAAAAGCTGCGCATGTTGCCAGTAAAGGTGTTGACGGGGTGAAATCCTCGTTAGAAGGCCTATTTACTAATACAGGATCGTTTTTAGGCGGTTTGGTCCGGTCTTTCATCCGTCAAAAATCTTAGTCAACAGCTTACGAGAGGAGTCAGGCAATGTCATTTGGCCGATTTGTATTGGGAGCCGTCGTGGGCGGTGCCTTGGGCGCTCTAGCAGGGATGAGCTTAGCCCCCCGCAGTGGAGAAGAAACCCGCCGCCTGATTCAAGACGAACTGGATTCTCGAATAAAAAATACACAAGATACGGCTGACAGTGTTAAGAATAAGGTGAAGGATGCGGTGCAAGAGAAATCGCAGGTGCTGAGAGAAAAAGCAGAATCGATTAAAGAACAGGCTTTGGCCCTGTCCCACGAGCTGGAAGAAACCGGGCGTCGAACGATGGCTCGCTTTGGAGCCGATGCAGCACACGACGCTAAGCCTTCTAATTCGTAAATATGTCGACACTTCGTTCTCTTTATTTATCCATCGATCTCGAAGGCGTCTGCGGTGTTCAATCTACACGGCAATTGAATCCAGAACCCGATGATACGGCGTATCGAGAAGCAGTCTCTCAGTTGGTTCAAGAGACGCGAATGGTTCTCCTGGCTGCGGCCGATCAAGGTGTAGAAAAAGTGGTAATTAACGATGCCCATTGTGCTATGACCAATGTGGCCGTGTGGGATTTTGATGATCTGCCCTTGGAGATCCGACTGATTTCCGGAAAGCCAAAGCCGTGGGCGATGCTGGGTGCTCTGCAATCGGGACTTCCGTTTCCTGTTGAGGCCATTGGTCTTTTGGGATATCACACCAAGGCCGGTACCCAAGGCGGCACTCTGGCCCACACCTTCCATCATGATGTGGCCGATGTGCGAATCAACGGGAAATCATACGGTGAAGTGGGCGTCAATGCCCTTTATGCCGGAATCTGCCACCAACTTCCTGTCATCCTCGTGAGTGGGGAGACCCGGCTTGAATCTGAAATCTCAGCGTATTTGCCGTCGTCTCAATGCAGCTTCGTCGCTACTAAGGAAGGTCTTGGGTTTTCAGTGGCCTGTCACCGATCTTTAAATGATGTTTTTCAAGATTATGAGAGTGGGATGAAGCAGGCGGCCAATATCTTTAAGACCGGTAAAGCCAAACCGATATCCTTGAAGGCACCTTACTCTATGGAAGTGGAGTTTGTCCGGCCTTTATTTGCTGATACGGCTATGTTATTGCCAGGATTTACTCGCTTGGATGGTTGCACGGTTTCTTACCAGTCGGATCGCTTTGATACACTTTATCAAGCTCTCCAGTCTAGTTATACAATGTTATAAGAAAAAGGTTTTTGCCCCCGCTGCATAGCCACGGCACCCAGACTTTGTGCGTTTTTGCTGACTTGCTTGAGTCCCAGAGCCTCAAAGCGTGTGACCAGCTCATCGGGCGTTAGAAACCGCTGTGTGGACTGGCATAAATATTCATAAGCACTGGCATCACGGGAAATAAATTGTCCTATTCTCGGCATAATCCAAGAAAAATAGAGCCAATATCCTGGCAGTGCCGGCTTGGGATTTGTATCCAGGTTGACTACCCACCCTCCGGGTTTCACCACTCTGACCATTTCTGACAAGGCCTTGGGGATATCACTCACGTTGCGTAGTCCAAAACTGATAATGGCCCCGTCAAACTCATTGTCTGCAAACGGAAGGGCAAGGGCATCGCCACGGACCAGTGTGACAGGCTCTTCTGCAAAACGCTTTTGGGCAACCGCCAGCATTTCTCCAGAAAAATCGAGGCCCGTTACTTTCCCAGAAGATCCCACCCTTTCTAAAAGAGGATTAATCAGATCCCCGGTGCCGGTACACACGTCCAGAACAGAATTCCCAGGTTTCAGAGAGAGGGCATCACAGGCTCTTCTCTTCCATCCTCGGTGCATACCAAAGGAAATACAGTCATTGAGGAGGTCGTAGGTTGGCGCAATCCGGTTAAACATGGCCTGCACCACCTCAGGCTTTTGTAGCGTCGGGGCGTTATTGTCCATACGGTTTTAGTGAGGGTGGTGGCGGGATTTGGATTTTAGGTGTAGGAACGACACCGTAAACCACCCGGTTCTTTCCCTGCCGCTTAGCTTCGTATAAGGCGGCATCGGCTTGTTCAACCAGTTCAAAGGCGGTGTGCTGTTTGGGATTAAATTCTGCCACCCCCACGCTAATTGTGATGGTTAAGGGATTATCCGGGAGGCAAAACACCGTTTTTTCCACCAGTGCCCGTAAGCGCTCAAGTAGTTCATAGGCTTCCACTTGCCTGGTTTCAGGCAGAATCAGCGCAAATTCCTCACCACCGTATCGGGCGGGGATGTCCGATTCGCGGACGTTTTGAGAGATTAACCCGCCGAGTTCGATTAAAATACGGTCTCCAACAGGATGCCCGTAGAAATCATTGAGCCGTTTGAAATTATCAATATCGAATAATGCCAGTGTGAGTGGCGTTGCATGCCGACGGCCTCTAGAAATTTCAGACTGAAGCCGGTGATTAAACTGTCTTCGGTTGATTAGCCCCGTCAGCCCGTCTGTAGACGCCAGAGATTGGAGCTTGGTGACTTGATTGGAGGTACTTCGGACCAAGGTGGCCACAAAAGAGCCGTAATGAAAATAGGCCAAAGCCAATGGGGTTACCATCAAAATGCTAATTACCTGATAGCTGATGTGTGGGTTGCTCACCCAGACATGAGGGTGACCAAACAGAGTGCCAATGAGATAAACCCCTATTGAACAAGCAAACAGTACTTTGGAGAGTCGGTAATGACCAAAAAGCTGGGATTGCAGGAGGGCCACTGGCATAAACATAAACACAAAGAGATTGCCGCTGAATAAATAAGCCAAACCAATGACACCCAGGGTGATGATCGGGAGAAAGACACAGAATTTCTCCACAGCCAAATCGTCATGCTCAGGGATTTTTTTTACCAAGTGCAGAAATAGTTGATTGCCAATCAAAAAGCCCAGTGTGACAGCCAGGAACAAGGCGTTGCTTAGCTGGCCATTGCCTGCAAGCTCATTGCTCAGACTCAACCCAAAAAAGATCGCCGAATACAGCAAAAAGCACCACCCAAGTGTGCGGTTGAGTCTGAGCGCTTTTTTGAGATTACCGTGAATCATGGTTTTGCGGGAACCCCACTGTCTGTTTGACCAATTAATTCAAGGCGATGAATGCACTCTAGTCCAATGGGGTTACTGATGCTGATGCGTTTCGCCTTTTCATAAAAGGGCTTTGCCTGCATTAATTGTCCTTGATTGTGCAAGAGTGTCGCCAGATTAAAGAGACTGCGCTGGTCGTTGGGCTCAAGGGCCAGGGCTTTTTCGTAGGCTTTTTGGGCTTCATCTGCTTTGCCTGCCCGCTGCATCACGCTGCCTTTGTTAAACCAGTATTGCGGATTATCGGGAATCAAAATCAGCAGTTGCTCAAAGGTTTTGACCGCTTGATCGAGATCCCCTTTCAGGGCTTGAGTTGTTGCAAGACCGTTGAGGGTGTTGACATGATGGGGATTGAGTTTGAGTGCGGTTTTAAAGGACGCTTCTGCCTGAGAATATTTGCGCAAAGTGAGATGAGCAAACCCAATGTTGCTTTGAGCCTCTACCAGTTGTGCGTTGAGCTTAAGGGCTTTCTCAAAATGATGAATGGCCTCAGTGAGCAGGGTTTTCTGCCCTTTTTGATTCCCTTTCTCAGCCTGGATTTGCGCCACTTGAAAGAGTTCGACACCCTTGTTGTATTCTTGCAGTGCGGTTATTTCAGGACTTGCAGATTCGTCTGCCTTTGGGGCGGTTTCAGGTGGGGCAGCTTCAGCGTTTTTTTCGACGGGTTCTTCAGTCGCTTTTTCGGCAGGCTTATCAGTGGTTTCTGCCGCAAACATCGGGACCAATAACAAGACCGTAAACCAGGACACCGCGAAAACAACGGCCAGAAATAAATGATTAAAGTTACTATTGTATGTCCTGGAAGTCATTAAATTACCTGCCGCCATGCGTCTGGGTTATTGAGCACATCACGTTTCAGCTCACCTTCACTGGCCGCAACCAGCGTGGCGACAGTACAGCTGCTCACCACATTGACCACGGTTCTGCACATATCCAGTATCCGATCGATGGCCCAGAGAAGCGCTACGCCTCCTGCAAACTGCTCGATGGTGAAGTTAACTCCAATGCTGGTAAAGACAATACCCATGGTAATCAGCCCGCTACTGGGAACCCCAGCACTGCCGACACTGGCAATCAGTGCAAAGACCATGACCATCACCACAGTGATTGGTTCCACATGGATGTTGTAAGCCTGAATCAAAAACAGCACAGCGGCCACCTCAAACATGGTGGTGCCCGTTTTGTTGAACGTGGCTCCGGTGGGCAGAACGAAACTGGCAATTCTGTTAGAAATACCCGCACGTAGCTCGCAGTTGGCGATGGTGATGGGCAGTGTGGCAGAACTGCTAGACGTCCCAAAGGCAACCAAAATCGCCTCAGAAATCGCCTGATACAGAGCCAGAAAATCCACTTGGGCCAGTGTTCTCAGTAAAATCGGGAAGACCACAAAAATCTGTAAAATCAGCCCGGCCAGAATCACCATAATAAACGGGGCGAGCAAAGAGAATATAGACGTGCCTATTTTGGCAACTGTCACAAAGGCCAGCGCAAAGACCCCAGGAGCGGCCAGGATCATCACCCACTCGGTCATTTTCATCGTGGCGGTGAATAATGATTCAAACAAAGTGATCAACGGCTTGCTGGCAGGGCCAATAAAGGCGAGTGCCAGCCCAAAGAGAATCGTGAAGAAGATTGCTGGAACCAGTTCGCCTTCTGCCAGTGAGTGAATCGGGTTTTCTGGGATCATATTGAGCAGTGTTTTTTGCGGGTCGGAGGGGGCCGCCTGAAACACTTCGAGATAGCTTGAATTATTCAGTGTTTGCGCCTGATGCAAGGCCTCTTGAACACTTTGACCGGGTTGCAGCAGCAGAGTGAGCCCGCATCCAATAACAGCGGAAATCACCATAAATAGGGTGAAAAACATGAGGACTTTCCCCCCCAAACGGCCCAATTGCCGTGCATCTT
>CAZZIY010000072.1:0-9078 GCA_964654525.1 uncultured Vampirovibrionales bacterium
GAAATACGAGATCATGAAACCCTGGAAGCTGCCATTCATGCAGCCCTTACGGGTCACTTGGTGTTTAGTACTTTACACACGAACAGCACGGCCAAAACAGTCACAAGGCTTTTGGAAATGGGTGCAGCCTCTTATTTGGTGAGTACCGCTGTTTTGGGGATTCTGGCTCAGCGACTGATTCGTCGAATTTGCGGGAAGTGTAAGGAATCTTACACTGCAACAACTGAAGAGTTGGAAATTTTGGGGATGCAAAACCCAGAGCAAGAAATTATTTTGCACCGTGGAGCAGGCTGTGAGCGTTGCGGCAATAGCGGGTATGAAGGCCGGGTGGGTCTGTATGAGATTATGACCATGTGCCGGGAAGTTCAAGAATTAATCGATCAAGGGGCCTCCACCTTTAGCATACAGGATGCCGCAGTCCGTAACGGTATGCTAACATTAGCTATGGACGGTAAACGAAAAATTCTTGCCGGACTCACGACGGTCGAAGAAGTGACCCGGGTGCTGGGTCTGGATCTTAATGACTGATGATCTAATTTTTACGTAGACGGTTAGAGGTTCTATCTTTAGACAATGCCCATTTACGCTTACGCGGCCATCGATCCCGAAACACGCAAAATCGTTAAGGGAAAACTAGAAGCGGCTGACTTACGGGCAGCCAAAGAAGTCTTACGCGCCCAAGGACAGATACCGACCACGCTTCAAGAAGAGGTGGATGTCAATCTGCTCAACAAAATCCCGATGGTGGGAACTCTACTGGCGCCCAAAGCAGGACTGAAAGATATCACCGTTATGGTGCAACAGATGAGTACCTTGTTGGATGCCGGAATTCCGTTGATTGAATCACTGTTTCTGTTGGAACAACAGAGCAAAAGTAACCGACTAAAAGAAATTTTGCGCAAAGCTCGAAACGATATTGTCTCTGGTGATTCTCTCAGTACGGCTCTAGCTCGGTATCCTCGAGAATTCTCTCGACTCTTTGTGAATATGATTCGGGCCGGGGAAGTCAGCGGGGAACTGGACAAAATTTGTAACCGTCTGACCAGTTTGATGGAAAAGCAATTGGAATTAGACGGCAAAATCAAAGGTGCCCTGTTTATGCCTTTAATCACACTGGTGGTGATTTTTGGCGTTATTATTCTGCTGTTGGTGATGGTCGTGCCTCAATTCCAGATTTTATTTTCTGGGATGGGGAAAGAACTGCCGCTACCGACCCAATTGTTAGTACAGGCCAGCAACTTTGTGAAAGCAGCCTGGCACGTGGGTATTGTGGCTATCGTTTCAGGGATTGTCTGGTTTAACATGTTTCGTAAAGGGGCCGGAAAACCCATTATTGATGCCTGGTTGCTGACGATCCCGTTAATCGGAAACTTGCTCAATAAAGTCTATTGCAGCTCATTTATTCGCACACTGGCCACGCTGTTGGGGGCTGGTGTCTCGCTCACAGAAGCGATTTCTACAGCCTCTGCCACTGTCGATAATTTTGTGATGATCACAGCCCTTGAAAGTGTCCGAGACAGTATTTTGTTGGGTGGTAGTTTGTCTAAGCCGATGGAAAACAGTAAACTCTTTCCCTATATGGTGGTGAAGATGACGGCCATTGGGGAAGAAACCGGTCAGATGGAAGCAATGCTGAATAAAGCCGCCAACTACCTGGATCAAGAAACGGATGCGGCTGTGGCGACACTGACGAAGATGATTGAGCCGATCATGATTTTTACCCTTGGGGGTATTCTGCTCTTTGTCATGCTCGCGCTCTATCTGCCTTTATGGAGCGTGATGGACGCGCATTAAGGTGGTTTTATAAGCGTTCTTGCAACGTGTTTAAAATCTGCTGGGCGGTTTCTTCAGGGCGCTCTAGCAGGGATTGGACGTAAAGGGCTTTGAAATTAATTCGGGGGTTCTGGACTCCCCATTGCTTTGGATTGGTGGGGCCGTAAAGACCGATTATCATTGGCACTTCAGCAGCAGAGGCTAGGTGGAGAGGGCTAGAATCTACTCCAATCAATAAACTGGCTTTCTTCATTAAAGCGAAAGTTTGTCTCAATGTGGTTTTGCCGGCTAAATTTAAGACGGGGAGCTTGGCTGTCGACGCCAATGCATCCATATCGGCAGCATCAGCAGACCCTCCAATGCTGATGATTTGGTAACCAGCTTTCTGTAGTTCCAGGAGTGACGGGATGAGTACGTGAGGGTCGATGCTTTTCCCGAAAGAAGCACTGTTGGTGTGAATAATTGCAATAGGACGCTCTTTCGACTGAGAACTAGATTGGGATTCTGGATTTTCACTTAACAGCTCCTCAACTCTGGCGTGATCGTCCTGGTCGCACCATAATTCAAGCTGAGTATTTGTATTGTGAATCCCCCACTGGGTGAGGAGATTCAAATGATGCTGAGTTTGATGGGTGTCCGTCTGCTCGCTGGGGTAATCTCCCACGTGGGTCAGCCCGAGTCCCCAGCGCTGGAAGCCAAGGGGAGAGAAAAAACGCTGATTGTCATATCCTAAGCGTTCTGGAATCCCCGCCAGTTGGAGCAAAAATGACATCGTGACTGACTTGCGTAAGAGAATGCAGGCATCGTAGGATTTTTCCCGAATTTGTCGAAATCGAGCGCCCATAGTAGGCGACTCAACCAAGAGGTTTCGGTGGTACGGAGAACCTTCTAAAAGCGTTTTTCCAATTTCAGAGACCAAAACATCAATAGAACAAGAGGGAAGTGCTCGCTTTAGCGCCCGTAATACAGGGACAGTCAGAATGGTATCCCCAATAAAGCGTAAGGGGACCACCAAGATTTTGGCGTCTGCGGGAAGCATGACTAACGAGTAAGGTAATTTTCAGGATCGTGCGGCGTCTCATTGGCCAGCACTTCAAAGTGGAGGTGAGGTCCCGTCGTCCGCCCAGTCATCCCAATATGTCCCAGCAGTTGGCCGCGTCGAACAGTGGCACCTTCGGGTAGCAGCAAATCTTGACAGTGAGCGTAGCGAGATTTTAACCCGTGGCCGTGATCAATAATCATGGACTGCCCGTATCCCGACTCCCAATCACTATAAACGACAGTTCCTGCTTCAGCTGCAAAGATGGGCGTCCCAATTGGGGCGGTAATATCAAGCCCACTGTGGTGATGGCCATGGCGCCAGCCAAAGCGAGAACTAAATTCGCCAATCTTTACGGGTACTTGCATCTGAAATTGAGGCCTTGCGTTTAGTCCTGAACTTAACTGTGAACTTAAAGGGCTGAACAACCCACGTGAGGGAGAACGAGTCCCTTCAAGAGAGGCCAGCAGGAGAGGAGCCTGGTTAGGCTGAGAGACGGGTAAACGCGTTTGTCGCTGATTCAGGACGATCACTTGGGTTAGGCCTTCGTGTGTGACCTCTGAATTTTCCGCGGGAATAATACCGGAGGCAACAATCATCAGTTTTAATACACGAGTTTGGTTATTAAACGCTTGTGTAATGGGGGTTGGACGCAACTGGTGCATCAGGCGAGAGCTGACAGGAAACATATTTGAGCTTGAAAGGTGAAAATGCTGAGTTGTTGATCGGGGTGAAACCGACATACTCAGACAAGTAAGACTGGTGATAGTCAAGCCAAACGTTAAAATTCGGGCCATGCTCAATTGATGACGCAGCGGTGCCAACATTTTCTGGATCACAAAATCCCCTGCCCATTCTAATAGTTCTCGGCTGGCAAGTCGCAGGATATAGAGTCGACGCACAGCTGGTTTTAGAGCCCTGACGGCCACCTCAGCGAAATCGGGCTCTGGAAGGACTGAAACTGGCATTGGTTCTGAGCGCCTGTCAGAAATGGCTTCCTGGGAATAATGCCGTTTTACCGGTGGTTTTCTCAACATCTGATTTAAATTAGGGCGTTTGGTAGATTTTAAGATCTCTCTATCTAGGTCTAAAGCAGCGTCAAGAGAGGGTCTCGTCTGCACTGAAATCGCGCTTGTCCTAGTCTCTGTTGGGATATCAAGCGCGGTTTCCGCCAAAATTTCAGGTTCAGACTGAATGCCTTGAGCCTCAAGCCATTGATTCATATCAGGATTGTAATATTCCGGCGGAAAAATTGCGTCTAAAGCGCCGGGACTGGATTTGGTAGAAGTCGTTTTTAAGCGAATGCGTTGTCTCACGGAATACTCCCGGATTGACAATTAAGTCCAGAAACAGTTTGCACGCTAAAATAAAAGCTCAAACTCTATGACTGACAGTCTATTTCTGGCGGATTTGAAGCTCCAAAATGAGCCAAAACACGGAGGTTTTGAATCCGGAAAGTGATACTAACAAAAGCCATAGTGACACACAACCCTGATGAGTGACATTTGATACAAAAGGCCCCCCGGGTTACAATCCTCAATGACAGAATTCATCACGGGTTCAGTCACTCTGTAAAGAAGTCCCGAAAATTTGTAAACAATCTCATATTTGAACTAAAATATGAGATTAAAAAAGAAAGCGTGCTACCGTCATGGTTTCATTGGGCGTCAATATCGATCATGTCGCAACACTACGAAATGCTAGGGGTACAGACTACCCCGATCCAGTGCAAGCCGCATTAATTGCAGAAAAATGTGGGGCTGATGGGATTACAGCCCATCTCAGAGAGGACCGACGCCATATCCGTGATGAAGATATTCTGCGTTTAAAGGAGCACATACAGACACGTTTAAATCTGGAAATGGCCAATACCGCAGAAATGCTTGAATTTGCGTTAAAAGTCCAGCCTTATATGGTCACCTTGGTCCCCGAACGACGAGAAGAAATTACCACTGAGGGCGGTTTGGATGTTTTGCGATTTGAGAATGAGTTAAAACAGTGCACTCATATACTTCATGATGCCAACATTATGGTGAGTCTTTTTATTGAGCCTAATCTCATACATTTGGAAGCCTCCCAACGCATTGGGGCAAAGATCGTCGAATTTCATACTGGGCGCTATTGTCATCAATTCGATGCCGAAGGCCACGCTCATCAAGAACTGTCTGCATTGATGCAAGCAGCAAGCGATGCGGTCTCAGCGGGTATCGAAGTAAACGCAGGACACGGTCTCAATTATCACAATGTGGGACCGGTTTTGGCCCTGCCAGGACTGGTAGAGCTCAATATTGGTCATAGCCTCATTGCAGATGCTGTCTTTGCGGGGCTCGGTCCTGCAGTTCAGCGGATGAAAGAGCGACTGATTTCAAGGGCATTCTAAATCCCAGGGGGAAAATCTCCTATATTTAGAGGCTGCAATCCTCTCAAAAATGGTTATGCTGAAGATAGCGTTTACTTTGGCTTCTTTCGAGAGGGACACTCAGCACCATGAATCCGCTGTTTCACCGATCGCTACTAATATTTAGCACTCTGATTTTTCTGATAACACCTGTTGGATTTGCTGATGAAACGCTCATTTCATCAAATTTGGGCGCTACGGTGAACTTACCCGGGGCGACAGAACAAGCGATTCGGGCTTACCGGGAAGGGAATTACCCTCAAGCCATTGGTTTGTTGGAACAAGACCGCGTCAACCAACCTAAAGATCCCAAAATCTTGTACTACTTGGCGATTTCTCATGCAGCACTGGGGCATGATGCTGAAGCAGCCGTGCTTTATCACTTGGTCATCCAGGCAGACCCCACCAGCCCTGAAGCTGCCTTAGCACAAGAAGGTATTCAGTATCTGCCACAAGATCTCTCACAGGCTCTGATTGATCGCCCCCCCCAGGCTGTCAATATTGCCCCTAAAAATATCTCACCCAAACCCATTGCGTCCGTCTCCTCGTATAAAAAAGCGGACATTGCCCAAGACATTGCCCCAGAGAGTTCTCAGGGGATTACTCCTGCCCAAGTACAGGGCAAAACGTCTGGCGCAATAGCCGACCAGAAAGCTGCCCAAACACAAACTGCAACGGGTCTGCCCGATCCCAGCCAGCAAGAGATGATGATGCTTCAGATGATGATGAATCCTACCGGTAATAACGGCAATTTCAATATGATGAATTTGAATCCCGCGATGACCAATATGGATCCGTCTCAAATGAGCACACTGATGATGAATCAGATGATGCAATCGATGAATATGGATCTCAGTGGAGACTCGGGTAAAGATCGCTAAGGCTTATTTAGACCGGGCTTTATCGTGATATTGGGTTCTTGAAGATACATGGGTAAGACATTATGCCAGTCTCGATGAAAGTAAGTCGGGAAGGCCTGGATCAACCGCATCATACTATCTGGGGTAAACACGTTCATCTGTTCAATAATATGCGGATGGCGGCTCATAAAATGGCCTTTGAGTGAACTGGAGCAGATGACACCGGTATCGGCAGGCGGCTCAGATTCACTGACAGAGACCAGCTCAGGCTTGTGGATATAACGCGGGGCCCCGGCTTGGTCAAACGCCAGTGCGGCATAATAAGCTTTACGTTGAAGGGCATCGATGTAGACAGCTCGCGGTTCTTCTGTGTTTTCAGCTGCCAAGAGTTCAAAGGTGTTAAAAGCATAAATGGGCACATTCATAAATTGAGCCATCGTGCGGATGGTGGCAAGTCCGGTGCGGATCCCGGTAAAACTTCCTGGGCCTAGGTTGACGGCCAAAGCTTTGATGTCTTCCATACTGTAATCATATTGTTTCAACCCCTGCTGAATAGTGGGAATCACAATGGAAGAGTGTTGACGTTGGGAATGGACGGCTTCGCGAAACTTGTAGTGCATTTTCCCCTGATCACTAAGCCCCACCATCAAGGCATTGCTGGTGGTGTCCACATAGAGAATACAAGACTCCCATTGTGACTCCTGAGGGGGTGGCACGTCTGAAGGGGTATAGTGCGGCAATTTATAGGTGGTCCATTTGCAACAAAAACAAAACAGTCTAACGGGAAAAGTTTAACGCGAGTTTATTTTAGTGGGCTCAAAGTCGAGAATCAATTTGAGTGAGTATTAACGTGAACCCAATGGAGTGTGCGGGTCTCAGTGGGAGGAGTATCAGAAGCGGCTGCCAGACTGTCTAAGTTTATGTCTAAATTCAGCGAAATCCGGTGTGTGGCAGCCTCACTGAAAAAAGTAGAGTACGCGGCCCACTCAACCAGAAAAACAGATTGACCTGCGGCCAGTTCGTCGCCAAGCTCCTCGGCCAGAGAATCGGCATGGGCCGGGCCAAGACGGTAGCAATCGATGTGAAAAAGTGGAAACCTCAGAGTCTCGTATTCGTGGATCAGGGCGTAGGTCGGGCTGGTCATGAGGTCTTCTAGGCCCCAAAATTTGCCTAAGTACTGAGCCAAGGTGGTTTTGCCGGCACCAAGGGGACCGTCCAGGGTGATGATATCACCGGGCTTAACGATTTCAGCAAAACAACGGGCCCATTCTTCAAGTTGCAAAAGGGTGTTGACTGGATAGATATCAGGAGTGATAGACATACTTAAGTCTGTTCTTTTATTTTTAACAACAGTTGAGCTTGGGGCGCCTTTCATTTATGGTAATGCGTCCAAGGCTAGAGCGTCAGAGTATCAGAGTTAGCGTTTCAGAGTTAGCATTATAGATTCATGATAAACTTTGACATTGTTACTCGCACTAATTACTTGGTTCTTCAGCATATCATTGATGTTACAAGCATAAAGGGCCCCAGATATCCATGATTTCCTCCAATGATTTCCGTACCGGCCTGACCATTCTGGTTGATAGCCAGCTATGGCAGGTGGTTGAGTTCCTTCACGTGAAACCTGGTAAAGGGGCGGCCTTTGTTCGCACCAAGTTAAAAAACGTGGAAACGGGTCAAGTAGTTGAAAAAACCTTTCGTGCCGGTGAAAAAGTCGAAAGTGCCCGGGTTGAAAAGAGTGAGATGCAGTACCTTTACGGTGACGGCAACGATTACACGTTTATGGACAACCAAACGTTCGATCAGCTCACCATTACCAAGGCACAAATTGGCGACGGCGTGAAATATTTGAAAGAAGGTATGTCTGCTTATGTCCTTCGACATGAGTCGCGTATTATTGGCGTGGATATCCCCAACCACGTAGAGCTGGAAGTGGTAGAAACCCCCCCTTCTGAAAAAGGGAATACAGCCCAAGGCGGGACCAAACCGGCCACACTGGAAACCGGTGCCATTGTCCAAGTCCCCTTCTTTGTCGAAGTGGGCACTAAAATTCGCGTAGATACCAGAAACAATCAGTATTTGGATCGTGTGTAAGGACACAAACCCTTATGGATGTTGATATTCAAAAAATTAGAGATCTCGCTGATCTCGCCATTGAAAAACAGTTACTCGAACTGGAAGTAACAGACGGCGATAAATGCGTAATTATCAAGACAGGACTCGCTAACTCTGTTACTCCGGCCACCAACACGATGGTTGTGACTGCTGCGACACCTTCTGTTACACCTACTCAAGTGCCGTCTTCGGCACAGACGCCAGCGCCTGCCCCGTCCGCTCCTGCTGCCTCGAATGAACTGACCATTACGTCTCCAATGGTGGGTACTTTTTACCGATCACCGTCTCCCGATGCGGCACCTTTTGTCGAGATTGGGCAAAGCGTGGCTGTGGGACAAACGGTCTGCATTATTGAAGCGATGAAGCTGATGAATCAACTCGAAGCTGAAGTCAGCGGGAAGGTGCTTCGCTTCTTGGTAGAAAACGGCCAACCCGTCGAGTTTGGTCAGCCCTTGATTGTGCTTACCCCCTAAACAGAAGGACATCTTCTGACATGCAAACCATGCAAAAATTTGAAAAAGTCCTCATTGCCAACCGTGGAGAAATCGCGCTGAGAATCATTCGGGCTTGCCGTGAGTTGAATATTAAGACTGTGGCAGTCTATTCACAGGCGGATGAAGAGAGTCTGCACGTACAATTGGCCGATGAATCTTACTGTATTGGGCCGGCCCCTTCGAATAAAAGCTATCTCAATGTCACCAATATTATGAGTGTGGCCCTGATGGCAGGGGTGGATGCAATCCATCCTGGTTACGGTTTTTTGGCTGAAAATGCCGCTTTTGCTGATATTTGTGCAGATCACCAGATTAAATTTATTGGTCCTTCGGCAGAAATGATTCGAACCATGGGAGATAAGGCAACAGCAAAGAAAACTATGGCGGACGTGGGTGTGC
>CAZZIY010000073.1:0-5125 GCA_964654525.1 uncultured Vampirovibrionales bacterium
GTGGTGAGACGGCCGTTAAAATACATAACAAAGGTGACATAACCCGCACTGTTACCGGTTCCGTCTGGATCAGCGTTCATATGCCAGCCGTTGACTGTGTTGCTGGTACCACCGAAGGATTGATCGGTATCGACTTCCATAATGCCGCCGTTGTGGAGAACCAGACAGACCACACCACTACCGGCAGAGCAATCTTGGGGAGGGTTGGAACCATCAGCTGGAGTGGTTGCACCACCGTATTGAGCGACTGTGGTGGCGCTGACATAGTTCATATACTGGGTGATAGTACCAGCAGTGGTGGTAGAAATGGGAGAAATTTGTTGTTTGTAAGAGGTGTAGGCCCCGGCAATCATAGAGGCCATCTCTTTGGCGACAGCTTTGTTTCTCGAGCTTTGCCCGCTATCGAGAATTTTGGGGATGGTGAAGGTGGCAATAACCCCTAAAATGGCCAGAGCAATCAAAAGTTCTGCCAATGTAAAGCCTATTGCGTAATTATTCTTGTGCTTTTTCAAGACAGTCGTATTCAAATCAGTTCTCCCGTGGCTAACTAAGCTTAAGCGAAACAGACTTTACATTAGACGCAAAACGTCATCTGAATATTCTAAACGAAATCGTTTTTTCAGAGAAGGTGAGCGGTATTTTGAGCGAGGGGGAGTTTTAGCGCAGATTTTTAAATGGCCCTGCTTTTTTATTTTTGCCCTCGTTCAGGAAAAAATAAACACAGTGGGTGGGGTTTGTTACAGGTTTATTTTTTGGGCGTCGAAGCACTTGTTGTACTGCCAGCTGAGGGACTGGTAGCGCCACTGTTATCGGCTGACGCGGTTAAATCAGGCGGAAAATAGTCTTCCCCTAGTCTCTTTTTTAGAGCGAGCACTTGATTTTTGGCCCTCATCGCATAAGGATTATCCGGAAATGTGTTGCTGAGATAGCTTAAAAGCTCGTATGCATCTTCATATTGCTCCCGTTTGATGTAAATGATCGATGCTTGGTACAAGGGTTTGACCAAGAGCGGATTTTTTCCGTTGTCTTTCATCAGATCAAAGAGTTTGTATTTAATATCAGCAAGAGCCCCCGCTTCTTTGGGTGAAAATAACATCCTGCCCTGTATTTTAATAAGCATGTCGGAAAGACTTTTATTGAGGGGCTCTAGACCCTTCTGTAATTCAGCATCAGCGGCAGCACCGTTGTCTTTTTTCTTTTTCGCTGCTTGGATGTCTTGCTGCGGAGCCATCCCCACCAAGCCCAAAACAAGAGCGCCGCTCAACCAAAGTAAGGTTAATCTTTGCCACGTATAAATTTGCCAGGGATAGGTGTTTAGAATCCGCGCCATATTCACAACAACCTCGTTTGTTCTTGAACTGTGTGTAGAGTGTATCGTTCTTTGTAACAAAATCTTTAAATTGTAATTTCCGTTGGGTGCCACAGGCGCTTTTGTTAATAATTGTCTGAATCGGTACTCAACAAAGCCACGGTGAGCTTGTCTTTGTGTTATTCTCAGAGACTCAAAGGGTTCTTAAATCCGCCTATTATTCTGTGTCTACCGTCAGTATTAAATGTTAGGACACTTATTTCAATGTCAGAGAGTACCACAATGACCACACAACCCCCGTCACAGCCGTCTTATGGGGCTGATCAAATTCGTGTTTTGGAAGGCCTGGAAGCTGTTCGGCTTCGTCCTGGGATGTATATTGGCTCAACGAGTCAAAGAGGACTTCATCACCTTATTTACGAAATTGTGGACAATTCTGTGGATGAAGCCCTGGCAGGGTTTTGTTCCGAAATTTATGTGACCATTAACGCTGACGAGAGTGTGACCGTTCAAGATAACGGCCGGGGTATCCCGGTTGGGATCAAGGAAGAAACTGGAAAATCCGCTCTAGAGATTGTTCACACGGTGCTTCACGCAGGTGGTAAGTTTGGAGACGGTGGATACAAGGTCTCTGGGGGGCTTCATGGTGTGGGTGCTTCTGTTGTGAATGCACTCAGTGAAAAAATGGTGGTGGAAGTCTCTCGAGACGGCTATCTCTGGAAGCAGTCTTACGTTCGCGGTATTCCGCAACACGATGTGGAGCGGGTTCGCGAGACCAGCGCCAAAGGAACCAAAACCACATTTTGGCCCGATGCCGATATTTTTGAAACCACTGAAATTGACCGTGACGTCGTCAGCACTCGCTTGCGGGAGATGTCTTTCTTAAACAAGGGCCTCAAAATCATTTTTGCCGATGCAAAATCTGGAAAGACAGACACCTTCTATTACGAAGGCGGGATTGGCAGCTACGTGCAATACCTTAACGAATCCAAAACAGTGATTTTTGAACAGCCCTTTTATGCTGAAGATCTTCGTGATCAAGTGTTGGTCGAGGTGTCTCTGCAGTACACAGATTCTTACAGTGAAACTGTCTTGAGTTTTGCCAATAACATCAACACACAACACGGGGGAACCCATTTAACCGGGTTCCGTAACGCTCTGACTCGTTGTATCAACGATTACGCTCGTAAAAACAATCTGTTAAAAGACAATGACGCCAATCTCTCAGGAGATGATGTACGTGAAGGTCTGACAGCCATTGTGAGCGTGAAAGTCCCGAATCCTCAATTTGAAGGACAGACCAAGGAAAAACTGGGAAATAGTGAAGTTCAAGGCTTGGTGCAAAATGTTCTGAGCGAAAAATTCAACGACTGGCTGGAATTAAACCCCAAATTTGCAAAAAATATGGTTTCCAAGGCCGTACTCGCGGCCCAAGCCCGAGAAGCCGCCCGTAAAGCCAGAGAGCTGACACGCCGCAAGACGGTGTTGGAATCCTCTAACCTGCCTGGTAAGCTTGCTGATTGTGCTTCTCATGAACCTGAGCGCTGCGAAATCTACATCGTTGAGGGTGATTCTGCCGGTGGTAGTGCAAAGCAAGGCCGAGACCGTCAATTTCAGGCAATCTTGCCCCTGCGCGGTAAAATTCTCAATGTAGAGCGCGCCCGTCTGGATAAAATCTACAACAATAATGAGATTCAGAGCTTGATTCAGGCCTTGGGCATCACCATTTCCCGGATGGAAGATGAATTTGACATGGAACGGCTTCGTTACCACAAAATCATCATCATGACCGATGCTGATGTGGATGGGGCTCACATCCGTACGCTCTTACTGACCTTCTTTTTCCGCTATGCCCGTCAATTGGTTGAAAATGGATATATTTATATTGCACAACCCCCTTTGTATAAGGTGACGATGGGTAAAGAAGAGAAATACCTCTATAACGACCGTGCCTTAGACCGCTTGCTCTCTGAACGTGGGGTCAACGGACTGCAATTGATGACTCGCCAAAAAGGCCGTGTCGTTGAAGGGGAAGCCCTTCAAGCAGTGCTTCTCGATATTGCTAAATTCGTGAATGCACGCCGTTATCCCAGTATCAATCGAATTCCACAGGATTTGCTGTTCTATCTGGCAGAAAATAAAACAACATCCACTGTCTTGGAATCTGTAGAAACTGCACGCCAATGGATTTCCACGCTTACCGCTCGTTTCCCGTCCTATCAGTTTGAGCTTGAGCATCATCCCCTGGAGAATCTTCCTGATGAGGAGCGAGTCTCGCTGCTGGTTAAAGTGGAAGATTCGACCCTCATGCTGACCGTGGATATCCTCGACAGTCTTGAGTTTGAGCGTATTATTGAGTTGTATCCAAAACTCACAGAGTTTTTCCCCGACCAAGATTCGGACGGCCTCACCTTGGTGGTCGCTGGCAAGGACGAAGTTCAGGTTCACAGCTTTGAGCAGTTGAAAACCGTGGTAGAAGAGCGCGGTAAAAAGGGCACGTCACTTCAGCGCTTTAAAGGTCTTGGAGAAATGATGCCGCAGCAACTGTGGGATACCACCATGAATCCTCAAACCCGAACACTACTGCGTGTTGAAATTGAAGAAGCAGCCCAAGCTGACAAACTCTTTGATATTTTGATGGGTGAGCGGGTTGAACCCCGAAGGCACTTTATCGAGTCCAATGCCCACCAAGTGAAAAACCTCGACGTATAGCCTCGCGTCTTATTCGCCGCCTGTGGTGCCGTCATTCCCGTTATTATCGGGATTAAATGGTTTTTTTCTCAGCTCCTCAATTTGCTGCTTTTGCAGCAAGATTGTTTTCTGCAGTTCTGCAATCAGCTTATCTTTCGATTTGATTAATTCAGTACGACCTGCCTTTTCGATTCCCAGCCGGTGGAGCCATAGACCCAGAATCTGTGCATCAGTTACGGGCAGCAGGACGGGAATGTACTCAAAACGTTCATTTTCAACTGCATAGATTAAGGCAGGTTTTCCTTCAGCGTCAATGGCACTGGCATGGGCGCCTTTGCTCATTAAGCTTTCCAAAATACCCGGCATGTTTTTGGTCTTGGCGGCTGCCAGCATCAGGGCACTTTGTTTATGGTTATTACGGGCATCCACAAGTATGGTGGGTGCTTGTAAGAGGGCATTCACCATTTCTAAAGAGGGTTTCCGGTGAGTGACTGCCCGCATCAAAGGGGTGTTAAAATCCTGATCCGCAGCATTAACATTGGCCTGGTGATGGACCAGAATGCGGACATTTTGGACTTTCCCGGCTTGGACCGCATAGTGGAGAGCGGTCTGTTTTTTCAGGTCTCGTTTATTGAGATCTGTTCCCTTGTGATACACGACGAGTCGTGTTAAATCAGGATCTCCACCGTCAGCAGCTATCATTAGGGCGGTTTTTTGTTCGTCTTTACTGGCTAAATTGCTGTCGATATTGGCGTGACGTAATAAGCGCCGAACGGCTTCTGTATGTTGGTTTGAAACTGCGTGCATTAGTGCCGAATAGTGATTCTCTGTATCAACGGTATTGAGAGCAGCGCTGCTGTGCTTGGCCAAAACTTCAACTAAATCCGGATTGCCGTGGATACAGGCATACATTAGGGCATTTTTGCCGGTGTTGTCTGTCACATCCACACGAGCCCCGCGTTGGAGCAGCATTTGGACTGTTTGCAAATTACCGCGCAGCGCCGCATGCATCAGGGCGGTCATCCCTTCAACGTCTTTGGTATCAACCGGACGGCGGGTCTGATTCAGGATAGGGGTCAGAAATTCGGGTCCCAGATTTTTTCGTGTGGCGTGAATCAGCGCGTG
>CAZZIY010000073.1:5225-9024 GCA_964654525.1 uncultured Vampirovibrionales bacterium
TGAAGAACTGGCTTTCAGTAGGGCCTGAAATACAGACAGGCGCTTGCATAAAACCGCCGTCAGTAAGGGAGTTCGTTGTTCTTCGTCTCGAATTGCATCAAAACTGGCTATTTCAGCAGGCTTGCTCTGGATCAGTTTTAACGCCTCAGTGTCGTTGCCTTTTTGTATGGCTTCCAGCAGGAGAGAACCGAAAAGGTGGCTACTGGGCGGGTTATTCCCTAAAAAACGAGGCGTTATGTTCGATGTTTCCCCCGTAACGGTTGGCATAGGCAACCCCTCCGCTATCAATTCCCTCAAAAAATGAGCCTCTCACAATCAGTATTGTTTATACCGAAAAACAGCGGAAAAAGCCAGTGCTCTGGTTGTCTCGATTTTTTGATTTTTACTGAAAGGGGAATTTCCCCCCCAGTCCAGGCGGTAGCTTGGGAAAGCCCGTGGGTAATTTACTGGAATCAAACTTGCTGGGGGCAAAATTGGCAGGGAGCCCGAGCCCTTTAGCCAGTTGATTGGCTTTGTTTTTCTCTTTATTTTTCTTCTGCGAGCGCGGCATATGTAGGCTGAAACCCGTTTTTTCAGGCTCAGGACCGCCTTTTCCGGTGAGTTTGCTAAATTGCTTCATCACCATCTTCATCTGGTTGAATTGTTTGAGAAAGTCTTGGATCTCTTTTTCACTCATACCGCAGCCTTTGGCGACACGTTTTTGCCGGCTGGGAGTCAATATGTCTGGATTTTGTCTTTCGTGTGGCGTCATGCTTTGGGTCATGACTTCCACGCGCTTCATCATCTTGTCGCCTTCAAAGCTGAGAAGCTCACGCTGGTCTTTACCGAGCCCGGGAATACCCAGCATTCCTAAGATATCACCCATAGAGCCCAAGCGTTTAAACTGTTTTTGAACCTGGACAAAGTCTTCCAGACTGAAGGTCTGCTTACGCATCCGCTCTTCAAGGCGTTTGGCCTCATCACGATCAATGGCTTCTTGAGCCTTTTCCACCAGGCTGACAACGTCACCCATACCTAAAATCCGGGTAGCCAGTCGCTCAGGGTAAAACGGCTCAAGTCCGTCTATAGTCTCTCCGGTGCCGATAAATTTAATCGGCTGTCCTGTCACTTCTGCCACAGAGAGGGCGGCACCCCCGCGGGCATCCCCGTCCATCTTGGTGATAATTAAACCGGTCATTTGAAGCTGGGTATTGAAAGCCTCAGCTACATTGACAGCCTCTTGCCCGGTCATCGCGTCAATCACCAACAGTTTTTCCACTGGTTGCAGGCTGCGTTCTAACAGCAATAATTCGGCCATCATCGCAGTGTCTACTTGCAGTCGACCAGCGGTGTCAATAATCACAACATCATGCCCGTTCTGTTTGGCAAAATCTTCTCCGCTACGGGCAATCTCCAGCACATCATTTGAGCCTTCAATGGTGTGAACCGGAATTCCAACTTGTTTTCCCAATGTGATCAGCTGCTGAATCGCCGCAGGACGGTAAACATCAGCGGCAACGAGGAGTGGTTTTTTACCTTTTTTACGGAGATGAAGCGCTAATTTCCCAGCGCTGGTGGTTTTACCAGAGCCCTGGAGGCCAAAAAGAACGATTAACGACGGGTTTCCTGAAAAATTGAGTGGGACATTTTCTTTGCCCAGCAGTAAGATCATTTCATCATGAACAATCTTAACCAGTTGCTGAGAGGCATTTACCTGTTTTAACACCGTTTCGCCTTCGGCGCGTTCTTTGATACGAGTTAAAAAGGCCTTGGCCACTCGCAGGCTTACGTCGGCTTCTAGCAGAGCACGGCGGATTTCCCGCAGGGCGTCTGCCATGTTTTCTTCAGTCAGGGTCTTTTCCCGAGAAAAGCCAGCAAAAACTGACTGAAGCCGTTCAGATAAATCATCAAACATCATCGTGGGTTTTAGTGTACCTGAGAGGCAGTGGGACTTGCAAACAGAGCTTCCAGAAAGGCGTCGGAATCAAAGGGTTGAAGATCCGTAATTTTTTCTCCGACCCCCACCCATTTGATCGCCAGATTGTACTCGTGGGCAACGGCTAGAATCACACCGCCTTTAGCAGAGCCGTCCAGCTTGGTGAGAATCACCCCGGAGAGATCCACGGTTTCCTGAAACACACTGGCCTGTTTCAGCGCGTTTTGCCCCGTGGTCGCATCAATCACCAGGAGCGATTCAAAAATGCTTCCCTCCGGGCGCGCTTTATCAATCACAGCACGAATTTTTCTCAGCTCTTCCATTAAGTTAAACTTGTTTTGCAGTCGTCCTGCCGTATCGAGTAGGACGACATTTGCCTTATCATCCACGGCTCGGCGAATCGCATCATAAATAACCCCGGAAGACTCAGCGCCGTCCTGTCGAACCAGAGTAGCTCCGGCCCGTTCGGCCCAGACGGCCAGTTGATCTTCGGCAGCTGCGCGAAAGGTATCCCCAGCGCCAATCACCACTTTATGTCCGTTTTCCACAAACTGATGAGCCAGTTTGCCAATAGTGGTTGTTTTACCCGCCCCGTTGACCCCAACAAAGAGATATATATTGAGCTTTTGGGGATTAAATGCAAGGCTTTGTTTTGCTTTTAAGGGAGCTAAGCGATCGGTGAATGCCTGTTTAAGTGCTGAGATAAGGGCTGTGTTGTTCTGAAGTTTGGACTTTTCTTGCCTGAGCTGGTCACAGATTTCGATTGCCGTGTTAACACCAACATCAGCCTTAATGAGATTTTCTTCCAACTCGGCTATCCGCTCTTCAATATCCAGAGAGGTGAAAGATTTTTTGATATCAGCGTCTTCTGCGCTTGTTGCCCCAAAGAGAGAACCCAACAACTGCTTGCTGGTGTTGAGCAGATTTGCGGCCAAGGGGGATTGTTCTGGTGAGGATTGCTTTTTAAACCAACCAAACACGCGATTCACTCCTTGACTTAAGTCGAAGCCTGAGGATTGAGGGATTCAAGATTCAAGGATTCTAGCGCACTGCCGAGAACGCCGTTAATAAAGCGGAAGCTTTCTTCGTTGGAAAACAGTTTGGCGAGATCCACCGCTTCATTGATCGTGATGGCAGGGTCGATATTTTTGGCGTAAAGCAGTTCAGCAACGGCCAAACGTAAAAGACAACGGTCCATTCGTGCCATCCGGTGCACTCGCCATTCCTTACTGTGGGTTTCAATCTGAGTGTCAATGGCTCTGAGGTTTGTATGAACCCATTTTAAAAGCCGGTTGGCAAAGGTTTGAACGTCTTCATATTGACTTAACACAGCAAATTCAGGAATCCGCATGGCTTCAGTCAGCAGTTCAGCGGCTTGAAGACAGCGTTCAATTTTTTCAACCGTTTGCCGTGTGTTGGGCAATGGGGCGGCCAGAACTGTATCGTCAAAGCCGACGTCGGCATTGACCGAGTGCCTTGCCTCTTCCTCCATAATTTGATGCGTGACGGCAGCAAGATCGCTGGCTGCATCTTGGACCATCTCTCGGGCTTGATCGACCAGCGTGCGAACAGCTGAAAGGGTGAGATCACGACCTGAGAGCGGGTCAAACTGTGGAGAGTTTTCTCCTGCTTTAACGGGGTCGTTTAGCTGTGAATCCAGCTGAAATAAGGTCATTAGTGCCAGTTCGCGGGCGACATGTCGGGCTTTCATCGGTGGTCTAAGCTCTCAATAGGGTTATCTACTTATTAAACGCGTTTTTACACGGTAGCATGAAAACAAAGACTAAAAATAGCTGCCGTAAAAAATAGGACCCTTGTAACGAATTGGGTTACGAATTGGTGAGCGATGAGCTAAAGCACGCAATCAGTTAGGGGGGTTTGTGT
>CAZZIY010000074.1:0-6967 GCA_964654525.1 uncultured Vampirovibrionales bacterium
AAAGATGTCGATGAAGATTCACCCGCCTCGGGCGGGAAACACAAGGCACTGGTTATCGTCGAATCGCCTGCCAAAGCCAAAACACTAAAAAAGTACTTGGGGAGCGGCTATCAAATCAAGGCCAGTGTCGGCCATATTCGAGATTTACCCGCCAAAAAACTTGGTGTAGACGTCAATCAAAACTTCAATCCTGTGTATGAAGTAATGCCTGGTAAAGCGGACGTGGTTGCTGACTTACAAGAGGCCGCCCGCCAGTGCGAAGATGTTTATCTGGCAGCTGACCCTGACCGAGAAGGGGAAGCCATTGCCTGGCATATTTATAGCCTATTGGACAAAGCCCCCTCTCAGATTCACCGAATTGAATTCCACGAGATCACCAAAAAAGCCGTACAAGAAGCGATTTTACACCCCCGTGAAATTGATATTAACCGCGTGAATGCGCAACAAGCCAGACGAATTCTGGACCGATTGGTGGGTTACAAGCTGAGCCCCTTGCTTTGGAAGAAGGTAACAAAGGGACTCTCAGCTGGACGCGTCCAAAGTGTGGCTGTTCGGTTGGTTTGTGACCGCGAAGAGGAAGTACTGGCTTTTGTGCCAGAAGAATACTGGACCATCCACTGCGATGTGGCCAGTGCCACCCAGACCAGCACAGCGCCCTTCTCAACGGAAGTTTCAAAGATTGACGGCAAAAAACCACAAATCACTCAAGAAAGTGACGCACGGGAGATTGAAACCCATCTTAAACAAGCTAAACTAAGCGTCAGTGCAGTCAACAAGCGAGAATCTCAACGAAACCCGGTTGCTCCATTTATTACCAGCACACTCCAACGAGAAGCCAGTACCCGATACGGTTATCCTGTGAAAAAGACTATGCAGATCGCCCAAAAACTATACGAAGGGATCGATGCAGGCACCGAAGGTCTTGTCGGTTTAATTACTTATATGCGAACTGATAGCACCCGGATTGCGGATGAGGCCCAAGAAGAGGCCAAAAAGTATATTGTCAAAGAATACGGTGAAGCTTACTACCCGAAAACACCGCGTGTGTACCTCAAAAAAGGCAAGGCAACACAAGACGCTCACGAGGCAATCCGCCCCACCTCGGTATTTAGAAGCCCGCAAAGCCTCAAAAACCATCTCACTGAAGAGGCCTACAAGATTTACAAAATCATTTGGGATCGCTTTGTCGCTTCCCAAATGGAATCCGCCCGAGTGGAAACCAAAACCTTGGAAATTGAAGCCGGCCGCTGTATCTTGCGGGCCTCTCACACAGATATTCTCTTCCCCGGGTATCTGGCCGTTTACCGCTCCGATGAAGAAGAGACTGAAGAGGGTGAAGGACTCAGCAAGCAGCCCTTCCCTAATCTTTCCAAAGGCGATGCAATCACGCTGAAGTCCGTGCTCCCCAAACAGCACTTTACAGAACCTCCGCCCCGGTTTAATGAGGCCAGTCTGGTTAAAACCATGGACGAACTAGGCATTGGCCGGCCCAGTACCTATGCCCCAACCATCGCAACCATTCAAGACCGCGGCTATGTCATCAAAGAAGAGCGTAATCTGCGCCCCACCGAATTGGGGAAAACCGTCAACCAGCTCCTCGTGCAGCATTTTAAAGACATCGTAGACGTGCATTTCACCGCCCAACTAGAGAATAAACTAGACGAAATCGCAGAAAGTGCCTTGGAGTGGCAGGGTGTTGTTCGGGAGTTTTACGACCCCTTTGAGGCCACGCTTACCAAAGCTGCCAATGAGATGGAAAAAGTACACGTCTTAATTGATAACGAGATGTGTCCCAATTGCGGCAAGCCCATGGCACTTAAAACCAGCCGTTGGGGGTCTAAATTTTTAGGCTGTACTGGATATCCAGACTGCAAAACAACCAAACCCCTCACCAAGGACCAAAAGCCCGTTCCCGATGACAAGCCTTCGGATGAAATTTGCGAAAAGTGCAAGGGCCCCATGGTGATTCGTTACGGACAATACGGCGAATACCTGGCCTGTTTGGATGATGAATGTAAGGCCAAGCGGCCCATTATTATCAAAACCGGGGTCAACTGCCCGTCTTGCGAAAGCGGAGAAATTGTCCAACGAAAATCCCACCGAGGCAAAATCTTCTTTGGCTGCAATGCCTATCCCAAGTGTAATTTTGTTCTCTGGAAAAAGCCCACGGGTGAAAAATGCCCTGATTGCGGCAGCATGCTGGTCGAAAAAGTGCTAAAAAAAGGCACTTTCCACGGCTGCTCCAGTAAAGAGTGTAAGTTCGTTAAAGACGCCCCACCTGCGCCCGTTGCTTGAACGCTATTATTTATTTTCGGGTTTGCCAGTACTCTTTAAGCGCTTGGACAATGCGCGCGCTGGCTTTGCCGTCCCCATATGGATTGACAGCTTGGGCCATTCGCTGATATGCAGCTGGGTTTTCCAAAAGCTCATTGGCCGTTGAGACAATTTTGGCCTGGTGCGTTCCCACCAAAGCCACGGTGCCCATTGCTACTGCCTCAGGTCGTTCTGTTTCATCACGCAGCACCAGTACAGGTTTGCTGAGTGAGGGAGCCTCTTCCTGAATTCCTCCTGAATCGGTAATCACCAAGGTTGCCCGGTTCATTAGTTGGCAAAAAGGCTCGTAATCCAGTGGTTCAATCAGTTGGATTCGATTTTGCTGACCTAAAATTTGTTTAACCGTTTGAGAAACATTAGGGTTTGGGTGCACGGGCAGCACCATTTCGACATCTGGATGTCTTAGAACAATCTCTTTAAGCGCTTCACAGATAGCGATCAGGGGTTCTCCAAAGTTTTCACGACGGTGGGTAGTCACCAGAATTAAGCGCTTTTCGGGATCTAAATTAATGGAGAGAGGGTTCTTGAGATGTTTTAACGTGTAATGCAGTGCATCGATCACGGTATTGCCGGTTACAACGATAGCTGAGTCTAAAACTCCTGCCTTTAGCAGATTTTGCCGAGACCCTTCAGTTGGTGGAAAATAAAGGGTAGCCAAAGAATCGGTCACCACCCGGTTCATCTCTTCGGGAAAGGGGTATTGCAGATCGAAGGTACGCAGACCCGCTTCGACGTGAGCAATCGGGACTTTAAGATAGAAACAAGCAAGTGAGGTGGCCATCGTGGTGGTTGTGTCCCCGTGGACCAGCACAATATCGGGTTTAAAATCCTCCAAAACAGCTTTCATCCCGGTTAGAACTGCGGTGGTCACTTGAAACAGATCTTGATTGGGCTTCATTACATCGAGATCCGCATCCGGGACAATCTCAAACAGCGAGAGGACCTGATCCAGCATTTCTCTATGTTGGGCAGTCACACAGACCCGAGATTCAAAAAACGCAGGTTCCGCAGAGAGAGCCTGGACGACAGGAGCCATCTTAATGGCTTCTGGGCGGGTCCCAAACACGGTCAGTACTTTCATGGGGGTTGTCATCTAAGGCTCATCCAGAGAAAAGCCACGTAACACACTCCGCCCAGCAACATCACGTAAGGCATATAGCGGGCTTCCTTCAGGAAGCCAAAAAAGTATATCAACAGGCTAGAGACAAAGGTTAACACCACAGAGGCAAGTGCCTGTGGCGTGAGTACCCAGGGAGTGAAGGCAAGCCCCACAGCTGTGGGGATACAACTTTGAAAGACCATCGCCCCCGTAATGTTGCCAATGGCTAGTACATCTTTCTTTTTACTGATCCAGACCACGCTGTTAAACTTTTCCGGCAGTTCCGTTGCAATGGGGGCAATAATCAGGCTGAGAACCAGGGGATTGAGATGAAACAGGGTGGATATGTGCTTTACCTGATCCACAAACAGATGGGCACAGATCAGGATCCCCAAGAGACCGGCCAGCACTTGGAGCAGGATGAGATAAGTATGAGGCTCTTTCTTCCCTTCCGATTCAAGCCCTGAGGTTGGGGCAAACATCAAGGCCTCCAGTTCAAACTCGCTGTCTGCCATATGCTCTTTGGTCATGGTGCGGTAGACATAAATACCGTAGTACACCACCAATAAACCTGCCAAAATCATCTTCATCACTGGAGTACAGACAAATGCGGCGAGAACCACCATCGCATACGCTGCAAAAAAGTATTGTAAATCGCGTTTAAACAGGTGTGTTTCCACATGCATCTGGGTACTACGCTTGCCTTGTCCGGCAAACACAAACACCGCCACAGCTGAAACAAACATTGCCAGTGTAGAAAGTAAAAACGGCGCCCCTAAAATCGCGCCAATGCCAATTTCTTGTCCCTCTTCCACAGAGATAGAAGCGACACCCATCACACCTGAGACAATCGCCACAATGGGCACCAGCGTTTCTGGTAACGCGGTGCCCACTGCGGCAAGTACACTGCCCACAGCTCCTTGGGAAAGCTGAAACCGGTGTCCTACCCATTCAATGGCATTGGTAAAAACAGAACAGGCAAAGACAATTAGCACCAGCAGAATAAGCGTTCCAACAAGTGCGATTAAAATTTCCACGGCGTTGAGTAAACCCTATGCTTGATCAAATCGAATGGTGTCCATACGATTATACCGTAGGATTTCACTCTTTCCAGGAGCTGGTGTTTCTAGGTACCAATGATTCGGTTGAGCAGATTCACAATGCCACCGTCCCAAGCGCCGGCTAAACGCTGGACAATGCCGCCCATATCCACATCAATGGTCGACTGATTATGGAATAAAGACGGAGAATAATTACCCAACGGGTTGTTGGGGGTGAGATTGGAATCTAAAATACCGAAGAAATTTTGGAACGACTGACCGTTGCCAATGGTGCCTCGTGTGTAGTCAATGTTAAAGAGATTTTGCCACACATTATCGCCACCATTGAGCGCGCGGCTGGGCGGTAACACCGGGGAATAAAAGACATTACGTCCCGGTAAACCACCGCCAAGCAGGATACCATCCAGTTGATCCAGACCTCGAAAGTCTTGAATATCCTGGTTTCCTGCTTGAGTCGCGGCTGGATCAGCACCCAGACCGCCGAAACCGCCGAGTCCTGCCAGACCTAGACCTTGCAAAAAGCCTAGATTCAATCCATTGATTGCCAAGGGATACTCCTCCAATTTAGCTTGCTTGCTGCTTCCTTCAATCAGTCATCACCGTGAGCTAAACTCGACGGATCAGGCTCATTCAATTTCACAGAGAGGGAACACACACCAAAATAGACATCGAAATGAGAAAAATAGGACATCTTACTTTGCTAAATAAATAAAAACATTTTATATGCCAAAATTGCCCCAAGACATGCCCAGACATAAAAATACCCCGCAAGGGGTACTTGACTGATATCTAATCAAATTGCTGATAACTGTTTAATGGGCGGTTTTGGTTTTACCGTGCTCTGGTGGATCTGGAATCACCTTATTCAGCAGGACATTGGCCCCGGCTGCCAAGACACCTGCCCCGATAATGCCGGCTGCAATCGGTGCCATAGAAATCAGCAAGGGAGAAAGTCCCGTTACAGCAGCGGTGGCCGCTGTTGTGGCAGTGGTGGCCATGGTAAATAGCGCAAAACCAAAGGTGTAACCAATGTTAGCTACTTCCCATAGCAATAAGGATTTAGCCAATTTGGTCACCAGGGTTTTCCCAGTCTGCCACCAAGTATTCAGCTTACTGCCAAACGATCCGTCTTCCTTATCTTTAGCATTTCGGTAAGCATCGCGCGTGGACTTAAACACACCCCAACCCAAAAAGCCCCAAGAGAGGGTGGGTGGAATGAGCATCGGCCAACGCTTGGTCTGGAAGGGTTCTACAAACGCGCGAATATTTCCGGCCACAACGGTGTTCTTAAAAAATGATCCCGCAGTCATTGACTGGGTGTATTGGTTGGGCTTGAGAAAGTCTTTAAAGTTATATCGAACAGAGTCTTTCCAAGCACTCATAAATGCAGAACGACCAGCGCTATTGGCCAATGTCAGCTTTTGACCATTGGCCTGTAGATTTTCCACCACGCTTCTAAAGGCACTTTCCCCGGCTTTGCTTTGCATATTGCCCATGCCGAGAATTTCTCTCCAGGTGACTGTATTTTTAGTTATGTTACTGAGTGCCGCCATCGTCTGACTGGAGGTGGGGGCAGACATCATTAGCGTTTGACCTTGAGCCGCAATGGTATTTCGGGCATTACTGGACACAAAAGAATCCCGAACATTATCAAATGTTGGTTTATGGGCGTTGGCAAGCTCATCAATAATACGAACCGGCACCCGGCGCAGTGTGGTTTGTACGACATTATCCATCGCCTTATGAGAGGCTTCACCCAGAACGCCTCTTTGAGCCTCGCTATAGCGACCGGCTTGACCGAGCGCTGCAGCATAAGGGTCAAAGCCAGAGCCAAAACCTCCGTAAGAATTTGCTCGCGTGCGATGTACGGCGTCAAAGGACAAGCAAAGAACCCCTCTTAAATAGTTAGACGCTAGAATCTGAGAAGCAGAAATGGTCTAATGACTCATAATCCTCAAAAACCCCGAAATGCTCTCTTTTATATAAAAACTTTCTTAAGATATTTTGTGCTAGTGAGTCTAAATCCAAATGTCACAAGGGTATTTTCACAAACTACGCGTCGGTGTTGTGGTCTTTCATCAAGACCGTCTTTTGCTGCTGCGCCAAAATAACCGAGACTTCTGGGTGCTGCCGGGCGGCACAGTGGAAGGGCATGAGTCCTTAGAAGAGGCGGCTGTGCGCGAAATGCTGGAAGAAACTGCACTAAGCATTTCCATTCGCCGCTTACTTTGGGTGAGCGATTTTATTCCGAAAAACGCTCCCTCCAACGGTCATGTGGTCGACATTGTCTTCTGGGGCAGCATTACCGGGGGAACATTAAGCACGGTACTGACCGAAAACATCAACGAGATGCGCTGGGTGAGTAAAGCCGAACTATCAGAACCAGAACCAAACAGCATAACGCTTCAGCCACGCAAGATTGAGAGCTTGATTCTGACGCACTGGGGAACTCTCTCAGATAGCTTGGCCGAAT
>CAZZIY010000074.1:7067-8940 GCA_964654525.1 uncultured Vampirovibrionales bacterium
GGCGGGAGCGGCATGGTCATATTGACAGGGAAGTAAGTGAACGGGAAATCCGAGGGCAACGGAGGAAGTTTTTTAGCCTGAATAGTCTTTAAAAGGGCACTATCAAGCTGAGGACAACCGGAACTTAAAATGGGTTGAAGATCCCGAATTTTCCCGTTTTTTTCAATCACAAAATGAACCAGCGCGTAAGTCTTCAAGGGTTTGGTTGGGCATTTTTCCATCGTGGCTTTCAGGTTATTCTGCAGCTCATTGCGCATATCAAAAGCGTAACGGGCCCCGGACATCATGACAAAAGGATCATGTGTGATCGAGGCAGCCACCTTTTTTTCTTCCTCATTGTTGAGAATCAGCCCCTGATACAATCCTTGCCGCACAAAGGTCTCCCCTTTATCCGTCTTCACCCGGTAGCCTTTCGGGTTCATTTCAATCAAATGCCCGGTCACATCGGTCCCGTTATGCAGATAAATAGTAACTTCCGGTGATTTTAGGCCGTCAGCCAGGACTGCCTGTGCAAAACACCCCAGTAAGACGAAAGCAAAAAGACCCATTTTTTTAAGCAGGATCACGTGATTAATTCTTTCGGTAAAACCCAAATTGAACGGGTTTGAAGCGGGACAGCTCAGACTGAAGGTAGCTGTTCTCATCGGTCATCGCCTTTAGACGCTGTTTTAATGCATCATTTTCACTCTTGCAGCGAATCAGTTCAACCACAACCTCATCCAAACCGGCTAGTTTATCATCTAAGAGACGGGCCATATCTTTTAGAATGCCTTCTTTGGCCTGAGTCATGGCTTCTACCACAACGGAAATTCTCTCACCACTAGGTATGGGGGTTGGTTTATCGGCACCGGTTTTAGCAACCGCGTTACTGATACCGGATGACTGGTTAATCGCACTGACCATCTGATTAAAGCCGAGAATGGCGGTAGACTCCGACGTATCGATGGATTTATTGTCGATCGGTTTACTACCTGAAAGGGTCTCATCCAACAGATAACTCTGAATGGTAGACATTGTTTCACCTCGACCTTGCATCTCGACAGCTTTTTTCAACAGCTCTAAATCTTCTTTACTATACTGTGTGGCCCCCGTACGTTCATCAAAAAAAGGGTTGAGCCCGAGTTGCGCGACCAGAAAGTTTAAATCGTCTTCTGAAACGGCCAGAAACTCTGTTAAATAAGCGGTTGTATAGATAAACGGATCGCGAGTATCGCGGGCAGAGACTGTGTTCTCTGAAGATAGTCCAGGATTCATGAGCGCGTACATCTCTCTGTAGAAACTAACTGCACTGTAAGATAATGACTCTTTACTCTGCTACGAATTGAGTGAAATCTGAAAGAGAGCAAGGATACTTTGTGAAAATGACTTACAGTTGTTTTGACTTTGAAGCTCGAACTTAGAAGAATCCGGGGCCCAAACAGGACAAGTCAAATAAATACTCTCAATCCAAATTCACAGCCAATCCAAATTCACAGCAATTGTGCTAACAAATGACATGATGAGAGTATACTGTAGCCGATTTTTATCAATAAATACACTATTTGTAAGCAAATTGTGACGCAAGCCAGAGATTCAAGATACTTTATCAAAAGCAAAGTGAGTGGTAGTCTATAGAAACAAATCAATTTTATTCAATTAATCCGGCATTGGACAAGGCACCTGTATTTATGAAAAACCAAAAACGAAGTGGCATCATCATCATACTCGTTCTATTGGTCATGGTCTTCTTATATTCAACCTTTACGACAAGCTCTACTGGTCCTCTGGTGAAAGAACTACAATATTCAGAATTTGTCCAAAAAATTGACCGTGGAGAGATAGCTAACGTTGATATTGCCGGGCAAAACGCAGAGGCCACACCAAGGATTCAGGG
>CAZZIY010000075.1:0-8834 GCA_964654525.1 uncultured Vampirovibrionales bacterium
ATTGTCCCATGAGTTTCGGTGTTTTTTTGAAGGGGGGGAGTGTGACCCATCTTCATCGACTCATCGACCAAAAGGAGAGTGACTTTAAAGAGATGCTAACGACGCATGGGGGAAGGTTCAAGAAATCATTTCTCATGTCGAAGGCATTGGGACATTCTGTTGAAATGCTAAAATAAAGTGTCTGAATAAAATGTCTGTCTGTTTCTTATTTCTTTTTGAAAAGGCGTTTTCACCTGATGAATATTACCCATCGAATTATTGAAAACGGTGTTGTGGTCATCGATATTGAAGATGATCGCTTTGAATACCCTAAAACCCAGGTGCTAAAAAACCATGTGGTGCACTTATTAAAAGAAGGTCACAAGCACCTAGTGCTCAACCTGTCTAATGTGGAGATGCTCGATAGTTTTGGGATTGCGGTGTTTATTTCGATCTTGAAAATGGCCCGCTCTGAACACGGAAATTTAACCCTGTTTGGCCTCAATGAGAAAGTCAATAAGCTGATTGAGCTAACCCGAATGGATCGAGTGCTGGATGTATGGGAAACAGAGGGCCAAGCAGTCGCCCACGTGACAGGCTGATAGCGTGAACGGATGCATCTAAGTCAAGTCAATCTTAATCCATTGGATTTTTTCCCAAAGAATTTAAACCCCGCAGAATTTAACGCATGAATCTGACACAAGAAGAGGCAAGTCGCGCCCAAGCAATACTCGAGCAGTTGTGCTACGAGATAAAAACTGTGATTGTCGGGCAAGACAGATTTTTAGAAAGAATCCTAATTGCACTGATTGCTCACGGGCATGTTTTGGTGGAAGGGCCTCCAGGTCTTGCCAAGACGCTGACCTTAAAATGCCTGGCTGCTCTATTAGATTTGCAATTTCAGCGAATTCAATTTACCCCAGATCTCATGCCGTCTGACTTGATTGGTACCCGTATTTATCATCCGGGCACAGGGTCTTTTCGCACGGAGTTGGGTCCGGTCATGTCTCACTTTGTGCTGGCTGATGAGATTAACCGAGCCCCCGCTAAAGTCCAGAGCGCTCTGCTAGAAGCCATGCAAGAAGGGCAAGTGACTATTGGCAGGGAGACCCACGAGCTGCCTCATCCATTTTTTGTGATGGCAACCCAAAATCCGATTGATACGGAAGGGACCTACCCTTTGCCTGAAGCGCAACTCGACAGATTTCTGATGAAAGTGACCCTGGATTACCCCACTGCTCAGGAAGAATGGGTAATCCTCCAGCGCATGACAGAGACAAGCCAAGAGTTATCTCTAAAACCGGTGTTGGACAGTGCAACACTGGTTCAATTGATTGATTCGGTCAGCGACGTTTATCTTGATCCAGGCCTGATGCACTGGATTGTGGATTTTGTTCAAGCCACACGAAATTCGAACTCAAAGGCTATTCGCTACGGGGCCTCCCCACGTGGAAGTTTGGCGCTGGCTCAATGTGCCAAGGCTATGGCGTTAATTCGTGGAAGAACCTATGTGACTCAAGAGGATATTACAGAACTGGTGCTTGACTGTCTTAGACACCGGGTGATACTGACTTACGAAGGAATGGCCCGCGGCGAGACAACAGATTCGGTGTTAAATGATTTGCTGGCAAACAGGCTGGTTCTCGGGACTTATGAAAATTAGGATAGGGGACCGATGGTGCTGCATAATCCAGTTCCTACAATGGTTACATTATGGCGTATCTTGCGAGATCCAGGGGCCTATATTGCAGAAAAAATTGACGGGCTGAATTTAGACAAAGGCCTCATGCAATCGGACTCAGTTGCTGTTTGGGCTGAGCGGCTTCGCTGGCAGTGGAAGAATATTTTGACTTTGCAGTCATCCGATTCCGGGCCTCACAATATACGGCTGAGTGGGAGTGGCCTGGATTACCACCAACTCAGAGAATATGTCCCCGGAGATGATATCAGAGCAATCGACTGGTTGGTTTATGCCCGAACCCAAGCGCTGCATGTCCGGGAAACTCAGGCAGAACGTCTCAACACAGTCTGGCTGGTTCTCGATTGTTCTGCCTCGATGGACTTTGGCGCCAGACGTTCCAAGTTAGATTGGAGTTTGGATTTGGCCTTGATTACCGCTGAAAGTGCATTTCAATCCGGTTTTAAAGTGGGCCTTTTGGCATACAAAATGAATAAGACCCCACTCATCATGCCCCCACAAACAGGTCGAGATGCGGTTTGGGTTTTATTTGAGAGGCTTGGGATATGGCTTAAAGAAGAACCGCTGATGGAAGATTCCCTGAAAGATTTCATTGAAGATTCCAGAGATAATCAAGAAGTAGAGGAAAACTTCTGGAAGACTGCTACTCGACTGATTAAACCGCAACATTGGGCGGTTGTTTGGAGCGATTTTTTGGGGTTTCCAGAAAGTGTAAAACCTCTGTTTCACGGGTTATCTCGTCGTTCAACTGTTCTTGTTGCCTGGATGCGCGATGCTCGGGAGGTCACTTTTTCAAAGGCAGCTTCAGAATTTAACCCCAGTGTTTGGGAGTCCTGGACTTTGTTTGATTCCGAATCGCAAGAGTCTCCGCAAGTAGCCTGGCCGCTTTCTGTGAGTGAGCTTGCTGAGTATCAACGGCAGTTGGATGAAACACATCAGCAGACAGCCCGTTTTTTGCAAAGTTTTCAAGGGGTGTTGCCCATTGTTTTACCCGTAAATGATGATGATTTACGAGAGTTGGTCTATTATCAATGGGCTCAGTATTGGCATCGGATACAAATGGGACGTGTGAAGGGTGTGGCTATACCAAAGGTAAACCTCTCATGAGGGGCTTTGGAAGTCTGGTATTTGATCAGCCTGGAGCGCTTTGCCTATTGATTTTGTGGGCGGTTCTGCCCTTTCTGGTCGCTGTTTGGCAAAAAAATAAACTGGACAGGTTGATTGCCTTTAGTGCCACAGCAGCGATGCAATATAAACAGCATTTATCCCATGGCTACCGGCGATTGTTCTATTGGCTGTTACTCTGGATTGCAGCTTTTTGTATTTTATTGATCCCCTCAGAGCCAGTATTAAAGGCAAAAATCCCTAAAACTTCGGTTGATATGATGTTGGCTTTGGATATTTCGCTTAGTATGAAAGCAACGGATATTCCGCCTTCTCGGTTAGAGGCTGCCAAAAAAGCAGCGATAGAATTTGCCACATCGTTACCAAACTCTGTGCGGATTGGGTTGGTCTTTTTTGCAGGGGATGCTATGTTGGTCTCCCCGCCGACAGAAGATCATGACCGTGTGGTGGAACTGCTAAAAAGCCTAAAAAATGACGATACCTTACCAAGAACTGAGCTAGGTGGAGCCATTGCGATGGCTCAAAAAGCATTGGACGCTAACGACGCTTCACCGAAAAAAAATACTAATCAAAAGCCCAGGCGCGTCCTCATCTTGCTCAGTGATGGAGACAGCCAGGAGGGTTTCCCATGGGCAGAAGCGTCAGCACAAGCTGAAAAAGATCGAATCATTATTCAGACTATTGGAGTGGGGACTGATCATGCGGCAGACATTGAGTATCAAGGAACCCGTTACCCCGTCTTTTTTAGCGAGAATACACTGAGACAAATCGCGGAAATCACCCATGGACGGTACCAGCGAGTGAGTGAGGTGAAAGATTTTACGCGGGCATACCAAAACATTGCCGACACGACGATTGAATGGCGCTGGGAAAAAACAAATCTGAGCGGCTGGCTAGTTTGGCTCAGTTTAGTCTTACTCTTGCTTGCTTTTACGTCAGAATGGCTTTGGATACAACGCCTAAGAAAGCCCCTTCATCTGGTAAAATAAAGTCGTTGAGATGCTGGGGCTTTATCTGAAAAAAGATCCCTAGAGAGAGACGAAACACACCTTGGTTCGCCCGTTAAAGCTTCGTTCAGGAGACAAAGAAACTCCCAAACAGCAGATTTTGGCTGTTGTTTTGTCGTTTCTCTTTGGCGCAATGGTGTTTGTGTTCATTCAGCTCTTCAATCTGGATAAATTCATTGAAGAGTTAGAGTTAAAAACCTTTGATATGAGGGTGTTTATTCAACAGGGTTCCAACGCTAATAAGCCCAGCAAAGATATTGTTGTGGTGAAATTTGATGACCCCACGCTAAGACTGTTTGAAGAAGACTTTGGTACTTGGCCATGGCCTCGGGGGGTTCACGCCAGTATTATTCAATATCTTAATCAGGCCAAGGCCAAAGCAATCGCTTACGACATTATGTTTGTTTCTCGAAAACGCAATGAGTCCAAGGACGATCAAGCCTTGGTGGAAGCGTTTGGCAAGTACAAAAACGTGTATCTCAGCATGAATTTTGATAATGATAAAGCCATGCTCGATCAACTGGGCAAAGGCCTCTCTGATAAGGATATTGAACTCTTAAAGCCTCTGGCACTGAAATTTGAAAACCACCTGAGCCCCGGGTCTGTTGCCTTTAATTTGGACCCTTCAGGCTTTTTTAACAGCATCGGAATGAACTATAACAACTATAGAAAAATTTTGCCCGAACTGCTGGAAACCAAAGAGCGAATTGCCTTTGTAAATCATACACGTGATAAAGACGGAGTAAGCCGAAGTAACCCGCTCATCTACCGATTTTTCTATCCTGAATGGGCTATTTCTGAAGCCATACCCTTTAAGAAGACTCCCACAGGTTTCGTGGATCAAATGGGAAAACCCGTTCGTGAAGATGGTGTTCTTTTGGATAGGCTGGGAAACCCACTTAAGTTGGACCATATGCTGTACTTCCCGTATTTAGGGTTACAGCTGATTCGGGATTTAAAACTGACTCCTGCCCAGCGCGCGCAAGGAGTGAAAATAACCGATGATGGGTACTTTGAATTTCCTGGATATCGAATTCCTCTCACTGCAGACGGGGCGATGCTGATCAAATGGTATAACGTCAACGTAGACCAAGAATACTTGAAGCAGCAACTCGATTATTTCATCAGCATAAAACATTCCGCAAAAAAATTGAATGCTGCGCAGATAAACGCAGTCGACCAAGCCATTCAAAACCTCGAAGCGTCTTTAAGGCAGCCATTTTTGGCAAAGCCTTACCGTGAAATTTCTGCTTGGAAGCTTTTAAAAGCGATTCATGACGAGGCCACCGGGCAAGTCACCAATGATGATCGTGAACTCAAAGCCTATTTTAAGGACAAGATCATTTTTATTGGTACCACGGCTGTATCGACCTACGACATTAAGACCACGCCGATTAATAACTTACTGCCTGGGGTCATTCTGCAGGCAACAATTTTTGACAACCTGTATCAGAATACAAGCTACATGCAGCGCATTAGCGTGCTGGCTAATATTTGGATCACAGGGCTTCTCTGTATTATTTGCGCACTATTGATTGTCAAACTCCGCTCTGCGCTGGCGGGTATGTTGACGATGATTTCGATCCTCACACTGTATGTCATTATTGCAATCTTTATTTTCCAGAACTGGAATCTCTGGCTGAATATCGCCACACCGATTGTCAGCGTCGTTGTCACCACCACACTCACCTTTATGGTGAAGTACATCAGTCGAACCCAGGATTTGGAAGAAACTTACAAGCTGGCAACCACTGATAGTATGACGGGGTTGAAAAATCACCGCTTTTTCCAAGAGCATATGTTGGAATCCATTGAACAAGCCGTCCGGTTAAACGGAAAATTCTCTCTGCTCTTGGTGGATATCGACTTCTTTAAGAAGTTTAATGACACCTACGGTCACCAAGCGGGTGATGAGGTGCTTCGTCATGTGGCACAGCGGCTGAAGCACTCGGTAAGGAGTAACGATCTCGTTGCTAGATACGGCGGAGGGGAGATGGCAATTGTATTGGCCCGAACTCCAGAGGTTGAAGCCGTCGAAGTGGGTAGAAAACTTGTCCGAGCCGTGGGTGAAGGTGAGTACACCATCGCAGGTGGTGTCAAAGTCCATATCACAATCAGTGTAGGGGTGGCAACGTACCCAACCCACGGAGAAAAACCTTCTGAATTGATCGAATTTGCAGATCAAGGACTATACCGCGCCAAAGAAAACGGGAGAAATCAGGTGGGGGCTCAGTACAACAATACCCCTTTGCCTGAAATGCCGAAGACAGTTGAGCCTAAGCCTTCCCAAAAAGATAAATCTTAAGAACGGTAAAATTACACAACACATACTCTACAAATATACGTACACCACAATAAACTGAGTATGTTATTATATGAGTAATTACCATTCCTTTCTTTCTTACGTAACGAATGCGGTCCAAGCCAAAGCGTCAGTTTTTGATGCAGCAGTGCTTGTGGCCGCTTTTTTTAGGCTTTCTGCAGGACGCTTCTATCGAATCGATTCAACGGCTTCTAGCTGTGCCACGGTGGGTAGATTTAAGAGCGATAGTGTACAAGAAATGGTCCCAGGGATACCTGCTTGTGGTGTGCTTGGCTGGTTTATTCTTCCCCCTTGTTCGCGAAGCAATGTGATGAGCTCGGCTCGATTGGCTGTCGCACTGGGAACAATGGTAAGAGGCAACGGCCGGCCGTCGTTCTGCTCGTCAGCAATCACCCATGCTGTGTAGATCGGGGCTGCCACTTTTTTAGCCCAATCCCCTGGCACTTCTGCCAGACTAGACACAGTGGGAGGAAGATTGCGCCCTGGGAGACCCGAAAAAGCCAGGCCAGAAAATCGCTGTAGTTGCATTACTAAAGACTCCATTCGTGGGTGAGTTATGGCCATGATAGTACTGCAAAGAGAGTCATCTGTCGTCTCAGCGAGAGAGTAAAATCCACTAATGAAATTGAGGCAGCTCTAAATTGGTCTGTTTCGCATTTTGGACAGGTTCTTCGAGAAAAATCCGAAAACCAAAGGTACTGCCATGATCGACTTCACTTTTAACAAACACCTCGCCGTTGTGGTGGTTCTCAATGGCGGTTTTCACCAGGTGGAGACCTAGCCCAGTGCCTTTAATGGTGTGAACCGCATTCTCAACGCGGTAAAAACGGTCAAAGATAAAGGGAATATGCTCTTCAGCAATCCCAATACCGGTATCCTGGACAGAAACTTCAACAGCATCCCCGTTGGCACTCAATTCGGCCCTCACTTTGACCCGACCACCATCAGGAGTGTATTTAATCGCGTTACTGAGTAGATTTCGCATCACCCGCTCAATGCAATCGCTGTTGATTTCTACCTTGGGCAGACCTGACTCAATGGCTGTACTCATGCTCAGGTTTTTTTGCTGGGCCAGCACCTTTACGGATTGAACGGTGAGATTAATAATCGGGGTGATATCCTGTAATTCCGTCTCCAGTTTGACACCACCTTCGTCCAGGCGTGAAAAATCCAGGATATCATTGACTAATTTCTTGAGTCGATCGGTTTCTACCTGAATCGTCTCGATGAATTCTCGGTAAGTATCCTGATCGAGTTCCGTTCCGTGGTTATAGATAGTATCTACGTAACTCTTAATGGTGGTTACTGGGGTTCTCAGCTCATGAGAAACGTTGGAAATAAAGTTGGTTTTGAGTTGATCGACTTGGGCTTCTTTGGTCATGTCGTGCATAATCATCACAAAGCCCAAATTTTGTCCTTCCAGGTCTTGGATACTGGAAATAATCACTTTTAACGTGGTTCCAGGAAGCTCTACGGACTGAGAAAATCCGATCGGATTTTCCTTAAATGCTTCAATCACGGATTTAAAGCAAGTATTTCCCTCGGTAGTGATGTATTCCTGAATGGCTTGGCCTATGAGTTGGCTGGGTTTATTGACAGCAAGCATGGAACACGCCGTTTGATTAATGATGCTAATTCTGCCTTCTAAATTACAGACCACAACCCCGTCGGCAATACTGAGTAGAACCGCTTCTAGCTTATTACGTTCAAAGGTAATGGTGTCTAAATTTTGTTCTTCATAAACACGAAGCCGAACAGACATATCGTTAAACGATTCTGCCAGGAGCTTTAATTCGCCCCAAAGGTCGTTTTCATTTATTTTGTATCCAAACTCTCCTGTAGAGAGTCGCTTTACGCCTTGCACCAGAGTCCTTAAGTGCTTGCTGAGGACATAGGTGTTTGCCGAAACAGAGAGAATCGTAATGAGCCAGGCGCTAATAAAGACAAAAATAATCAACGTCCGGTTAGAACCTGTGATATCTCGTAATGTTTTACCGGTTAGTTTCACGTGGACTTGTCCAATTGTCTCGCCAAAGCCCCCATCCCCTCGTTGGACTGTCATTGGGGCAGAAAAATCGATAGGTCGTTTGAGTGTGTCGCTATCAAGCACCTTTTTTCGTTTATAAATCAGTTCTCCCCGGTTATCGTAGAATTCGATACTGGCAATATCTTCAGAAGACTGGAGCATGGTGTCCACAAAGGTCTCAATTTTGGCTTGAGGACTCAGCGGGGACTGCAGCTTTTCTGCGCCTCCGGTAGCAACCACATTGGCCAGTAAAGCGCCAAACTGGTTGTAGTTATCATCCAGGGTGCTTTGGTACTTGTTGAAGATAAATAGCCCAATGCCCAGGAACACGATGGAAATGACGGCAATAGCAATGACCAGAATTTTATTCTCTGAAGAAAACCAGGAACCACCCCTTGCCGGTAAGGCTTGTCGGGGTTGAAAATGGATTTGTCTGTGTGAAATCGGGCTTTGCGACACGAGAGATTGCTTTCTGAGTCAATTTTCGCAAGAACTGCCAGTGTCTATTGTAACAGTTTCAAAGAAGTTTAAATCGCTACTGGGCGTTAATTGAGAACTTTCCCCTGAAGTAAATCGATCGAAAATTGCACGGCCTCCTCCAAATCTGGATCCGTGTTATTAAACGAGGCGGCATCTGGTGCAGGAGCATTTGGTGCTGTGGGCTCCAATACGTTT
>CAZZIY010000076.1:0-8812 GCA_964654525.1 uncultured Vampirovibrionales bacterium
TTGCGGTATGCTGGACTCAGCGATTATTACAAACATCAAACTTCTATTAATTTGTTTAATGGGGAGCCCTCCACTCGATGACCTATTCAGACTCATTAACCACAACGGAAAATCTGACCATCACTGCACCTGAGCTCCCCAACTCTCTTGATCTTCCTTCTGCTGCAGTGCCAAAGAATCCACTAGCAGAATCTCTAAAAATCCCTTTTAAGTGGGGCTTTTTCAGTAAACTCCCTGCCAACGCAAAAGCGGAACACTTTTCCCTGGAAGCTTTCACGGTGATCTGCCTGGTCCATATTCTTGCTTTCTCGTATGCTATTCCGACCTTTAGTTGGTCTGGCCTCGTTTGGATGGTTGTTCTCAGTTTTGTTGCAGGTTGTTTTGGGGTAACGGCTGGCTATCACCGACTGCTCACTCACCGGAGTTTTAAGGCGCATCCTGCGGTTAGAAACTTTTTCACTTTTTGTGCTGCGATCTCGCTAGAAAGTGGCCCCATTCGCTGGGTGGCTACGCACCGACTGCACCATAGTCAGTCCGATCAACCCAATGACCCTCATAGCCCAACGGTCAATTTCCTGTGGGCCCATGTGCTTTGGAACTTTTTTACCCACCCGGACTTAAAAACGCCTGAGCAATTGCGGCGACTGGCTTTAGACATTGCTGATGACCCGGTCATGCAATGGTTTGAGCAAAACTTTTTTGTGGTTTATCTGGGGAGTTTGGCTGCGTTGTACATTGGTGGTTATGCCACAGGCGGCCCTACACTAGCACTTTCCTGGCTGGTCTGGGGGGGCTTGGTTCGCACCGTATGGACCTGGCACATCACCTGGTTGGTCAATTCTGCCACCCACGTGTGGGGATACCGAAATTACCGGACCCCGGAAGGCAGTAGAAACCTTTGGTGGGTTGCGTTGGTCACGTTTGGTGAAGGCTGGCACAACAATCACCATGCGGATCAACGTGCAGCACGCAATGGGCACCGTTGGTTTGAATTTGATATCACCTATGCCTTGATCAAACTGTTATCCACAGTAGGGCTCGTTTGGGACATTGCCCCTGTGTCAAAGTCTCTTGTACCAGAAGGGCAGCATTCCCCATTAAATGCGAACCCCTACCGAGCAAGCAAAGAACCCATTACGATCTAGTTTTTTAGCGATTTTTTCTTGACTGCCAAAGCAACCAGGCAATCGCAAGACCAGAAGCACTCAGCATTAGCAAGGTGCCCAACAGCAAGGGCCAAGATTTTTCGACCTCAGTCAACGGCATATCGAGGGTGTGACTCGTGTAAACCAGGCCCAGAATGACGAGCAGGTCCACTGTACTGATAGTCATGACGAGAAAGAGTGTCTGAGGAGACATGTTTTTTCCAGCAGCAAAATCAAAGATGCGTTTGTGAGTCTTAGAGATATATTATAGACCCCATCTTGTTACAAAACTTAGGAAATTATGACCCTTAAGAATGTTTTTATATTAATAGTGAACACAAAACAATGCGCCTCTGCGGCTTGTACACGATAGCCTGCAGCTTCAGGCAGAAACGCTTAATGAGCACGATGAAATCACTCCTTGATCTGAGTAAGGCAGATAACACGGCAACTATTCCATAGGCAACTCTTGTTGTCCCTAAACCATCTGGCTACGTGGCTGATAATTGTCACGTGTTCACCCGCAAACCCACTTTTATGGAGAGAGAGAAAGAGGAACATTTGGAACGAAGCGCCCGCTCACGCGGGCTTTTTTTTGCATTATTCCCATAAAAATTTAACAGAATACTTGTTTATTTAAGATTTGAACTGGCTAGACGATAACTCCTCTCACACTCTTTTTTTACCGCACTCTTATTTGTGGAGTGTGAGCTGAAAGAGAGAAATATAAAGAGAGAAAGTAAAAAAAGAAAGAGAAAGAAACGGCTTTAACGGAAGCAGGTAAAACCTATTCTGATTCTGAAAGAATGCGTCCTTTTTTACGATGACCAAAGGAAAGGAAATGTTTGATGCAAGTGAGCGGTAACAGTAACCAAGTACCTAAACCAACCATAAAGCCCAAAAAACCACCTGTGCAGCAACAGCCAAAGCCTGATCCTTATGATCCCTACAATGCACTCCCTCCCGCTTTTTGGCACGGGCCTAGATCCTAATAATCACAATACAATTACAGCCAAAGCAACGTAACAAAACCCAAAGGAGAAAACATTCATTCCGGTGACGACAGCGTCGGCGGGGAGATTCAAGTTCTCCCTAGGTGGTTAGGACTGTTTGTCTGAGTGTCAAAGCGCCCATTACCCAGAACCGAGGACACTGAAAGTGTTCTCGGTTCTTTGGTAAATGTGTGCCTTTAAGTCTGGATACTCCATCCCCCAATCCTGATTAGCCACAAGGCTTTGAGCAGCTTCACGCGCCATATCCAAAATAGCCTTGTCTTGGATTAAGTTAGCCAACACCAAATCTGGCATACCGCTTTGCCGTGTGCCCAAAAATTCCCCAGGCCCACGAAGTTCCAGATCTTTCTCAGCAATTTCAAAACCATTTTCAGTCTGGGTCATAATTTCGAGTCTCTGTTTGGTATCATCATGACCCGAATCACAAACCAAAATACAGTGAGAGGCATGCGTTCCACGGCCGACCCGACCGCGAAGCTGGTGAAGTTGGGCTAGTCCAAAACGATCGGCATTTTCAATCAGCATTACTGTGGCATTGGGAACATCCACCCCAACCTCTACCACCGTGGTGCTGACCAATATATTTAAGTGGTTGGCTACAAAAGCCGCCATGGCCGCTTCTTTCTCCTCTGGACGCATTTTCCCATGGAGCAAGCCCACACGAAATTCAGGAAATACTTCGCTCTGTAGCCTCTCCGCTTCTGTTGTTGCGGCTTTTGCAGAGAGCGTCTCTGACTCTTCAATCAGAGGAAAGACAATATAGGCTTGCCGACCTCGCTCTACTTCACTTCTAATCAGACTATAAGCATGTTTTTGCTGGCTGGGGCGGATCATGGTCGTTCGAATCGGGGTCCTGCCCGGTGGAAGCTCATCTAATAGCGAGATATCCAAATCCCCATGAAGCGTCATCGCCAGCGACCTTGGAATCGGCGTAGCAGTCATGGTCAGCATTTCCGGATGCTCACCCTTGCTCTTGAGTTGAGTCCGTTGACGAACCCCAAAGCGGTGCTGCTCGTCCACAACAACAACCCCCAGTTTGGCAAAAGTGACATCGTCTTGAATTAACGCATGAGTACCTACAGCCAAATGAATCTGTCCGTTTAACAGCGATTGCCTCATTTCTCTGCGCTCTTTGGCACCTGCTTTTCCTACAAAAAGCCCAACACGTAGCCCCAAAGGGGTTAACCACTCCAAAAACCTTCGGTAATGCTGCTCGGCCAATATTTCAGTCGGGGCCATCAGAGCCCCTTGGTAGTTATTTTCAACTGCAGTTAACAAGCATAGCAAGGCCAATATGGTTTTACCGCTTCCCACATCCCCCATAAGCATCCGGTACATAGGCTCTGAAGAGGCGAGATCTCGCTGTATTTCTTCCCAACACCGAGTTTGTGCTTTTGTGAGCGAAAAAGGGAGCTGCTTGATCAGTTGTTCGACAGGGCCTCCTGACTTTTTTGTGAGTTGTAGGCCTTTTACATTTTGCTTGTAATGCAGTCTGGTTAAAGCCAGACGCGCCTGAATGGTAAATAACTCATCAAAAACGAGACGCTTACGGGCATCTTCATACTGTTCTAGCGAATCGGGGAAATGTATCTGCTGTAAAGCTGTTTGCAAGGGCAAGAGAGCGTAACGTTTTTGAATCTGCTTTGGCAACGTATCTTGAATCACAGGGAGATACGTTTCCAATGCCATATGAATGGCCCGGCGGAGAAAACGAACATTGAGCCCTTCCGTCAGCCCGTAGACAGGGACGATCCTACCTGCATGAAGAGAAGATGACTCCAGTCCACTGGCTTCATCATCTAATGAGGCTGCATAGCTAAGTATCTCCAACTGCGGCTTATCAATCGAAAACCGTCGCTTGTACTGGTCCCATTTCACCCGACCAGACACCATAACCTCTGCCCCTTTGGCAAAACGACTTTTATACTGCTCCAAGACAGCTTTATGACTTTTACCATAAAACCAGCTGGCACTCACTTGGCCGGTTTCATCTCCCACAGTCACACTGACGACAGACAGACTCCGTGTTTTGGCATTATAGGCTGACACTTGTTGAATGGTTCCCAGGATGGTCACTGTCTGGCCAACTTGGAGTTGGTTAATTTTGACCCGGTTCTGAAAATCAAGGTACCGCCTGGGGAAGTAGTAGAGCAGATCTTCAACTGTAAATATACCCACTTGTGCTAGTTTTTCAGCAAAACGAGGTCCAATACCCTTTAAGTACTGAACAGCTTGACTACTGGGTGCCTTAATCACTTCTTCTTGAATCACTTTAGTTGCCTCAGACGACTCTTGCAGTGTCAAACGGGCTTGACCTGGTGAGTGAGTTCCCTGGAGTAGTCCCAGTTGATAACGCTGGTCCTGAATATAGGTAGCCAGTTCTTCCAGCACATCCATTCGGCCACCCATGTCTAAATCCGCGTATTGCAGGAAACGTTGAATCAGGAGTGCCTGACGTTTTTCTGATTTAGGATCTTCTTGGCTCAATGCGCCAGCCGATTGCAATAAACGGAGCGTTTCGTTGACGAACTGTGAGAAAGGCTTTTTACGCCCTTGCACATTGATATAACGGTAGCGCTTCTCGAACGCCACGGCCTGTTCCAGATCTTCGAGCTTTACTTGAATCTCATCAACGCCAAGCACGCCTCAATAGCCTTTCATTGCCCAGAGCTTAACTTTACAAGAAGCGTCAGCTCACCCAAAACAACGTCTTCATTTTATAATAGGGTCAGTGTCAAAGATACGAAGAGGGTCAACATGCCGCTTGCCCAGAAGCAGTGCTTAAAATCCAGTTCAATCAACAAGGATGCCGCTATGAATCAACGACGTCACTTTAACATGCGCTCATTGTGTCCCCAGGTTTCTAGTCAACCACTTACGATTGGGCTGATTACGGCTGTATGCCTCTTTATGGCCTGCCCCACTTTTTCAGAGAGTTCTCAAAACGGCGATGCCATTCGGCTTTACAACCAAGCAATTGACTCTTACACCAAAGGTGACACAGCCCAAGCCCTTACCCTCTTTGAAAAAGCCACGGTCAAAGATCCGTCATACTCAGATGCATTTTATAACCTGGGTTCCATCTATTACCAGTTAAGGCAGTACGAGAAGGCCGAAACTGCCTTTTCACGTTCATTAAATCTAAATACTGAAGACTACCAGGCTATGTACAACCTTGCCTTAACACTTGATAAATTGGGCAGGGTCCAAGAGGCCACCGATTACTTAAAAAAAATTCCAGCCTCAGACCGTAAATATGCCCAAGCCCAACAAAAGCTCACCGAGTGGGTCAGTAAATTACCTATCAAAACAGCTTCAACTAGACCCACCAGCGCCAGTAAAACGAACACGGTTGCAGCCCAAAAGCCTGTGTTAAAAGAGCCTGAAAAACCGCAGACACAAACAAATACAGCCTCAGTTTCAACACATTTGGTTAAAAAACCCGTAGAAACAACCGTTAACAAGACACCCGCAGCATCTAAAAATGATTTTTCTTTAAGTGAGCCCTCATTCTCAGCAAAGCCCTTTGCGCAAGGTTTTGCGGGACCCACGGGTCTTGCAATTTCTCCAGATGGCGGGCTGTTTGTGGCAAATTACTCAAAAAATGTTATCTACAAAGTAGACACCAAGGGGATTAAATCCATTTTCGCCCAAAGTGATACCCTAAAAGGGCCTGTAGGCATGGTCCTGGACCCTCGAAACGGAAACCTATATGTCGCCAACTACCTAGGGAACAGCATCGCCAGAGTAAGTCCCGAGGGACGTGTCAACGTTTTGGTGAGTGGCTTGAATAAACCCTATTATTTGATGCTGGACACCATCAGCAATGCCTTGTTCATCTCAGAGCAAGAAACCAACACAGTTTCTAAAGTGGATTTAAACCGATAGACTCGACAGTTCAGCCACGAGAGCGCAATTTTTCGCCCAACTCAGTTTTTAAATTAACAGAAACGCAGAACCTGACTGGGAGAATACTGAATCATGCAACCGCCCTCAATTGATCTTAATCTAGAGCCTGGCTTAATACCGTCTTCACTGGTTTTAAGGCGAGAAGATTTAGTCAATTCATTACCCGGTTTTTCTGTCTCTGGCACGTCCCGTTCAAAAGGGGATTTTGCCCTTCGCCTGGTCACAGAATTTTTAAGACAAACGGGACAACTACAGGTAAGTATCGGTAATTTACTCAATCAGCACCAACAACTTCAGACCCTGCAACTTCAGACCCTGTTAGAAGAAGTAAACACCTTTTTCCAATCGGAATTAATGTTTGCTGTCGAAGATCAACCATTAAATGAATTGGTGATGGCATTTGCAGGGTTTAGAGTCTCTGAGGCCACCCGAAACTATTATGTAGGTTCACTAAAAGCGGATTTTTCAGTCCAAGAGACAACTCTCAAAGCCCGTGTAATTCAAGCTCAGCAAGAAATGAACCAGTTACTGGGGCTTTAAAAAAACTTTAAAAATAAACCCTGATCAGCGAGAAAGCTGTCAGGGTAGCACAACAGGGCGTCTATTGAAATTTAATTCTGCATCGTATTAATTCAAATTCAAGTCTTTTTTAAGGTCGTCCCACTCACGCGCAGCCTCATCCAGAGACTTTTTCAAGCTGTCCTTTGAATCATCTTGATGATGGGACACTCTTGCTGAAAATTGAATGCTAAACATAACAGTACTCCTAAACACACTCCAGTTAACGATGACCCAACTCATTCGCCCCCATTCAGGCAAATAATTAAGCAAACGATCGTTTACTCCAGCCAACAGACCAATGGGATGATTAATCCCTTCTGTCCGAGTCTAAAGGATTTTTATACACTCACACTTTTATAAAACATCGGATTACATTTGATATGCCCAGATAAAAACGCCTGACACCGTTGAGGTGCTAAATTATGAAGAAAAATAACAGACTGGTGACATTTATTTGTTTTATTAAGAGGCATAACAAACTATTACAAAAGTCTAAGCATCTCGGGGCTCAACTCGAGCATATATCAATACGCGCGATCATCTAACTTCTTGATATAACTACTATATCTTATCAACCTCAAATCTCCCTTTCCAGCCTTTTTTACCTCCCAGATGATCCCCTTTGAATTTTTCTAACACTTGAAAAAGTACTACCTGTAATTTTTTAAAAATGGTATCTTGAGCTCGGTAGTAAATGTGTTTGTTTTTTGTTCGATTTGTCTACTCTAAAATCCGCCTTAAGCAAGAAAGACAAGTTCGGACCTGATGATTAAAACAGAGCCGTCTCAGTCGATGAGCGGCTTTTTTTTGGTTTTTAGCTTTTTTTAGTTTTTATTAGCAGAATACTAAAATCTTACATTCGCTCTGGCGCGGAAACGCCCAGTAATTCTAGCGCTTGAGCCAAAGTCTTCTTCACCGCCAAAATCAGGAACAAGCGTGGTAGGGTCAAAGAGGGATCAGGGGTTAAAACCCGACAAGTATTGTAAAAACGGTGAAAAGCGGTGGCCAGTTCAAGACTATACCTGGCCAAACTGTGTGGAGTAGAAAACCGAGCACTCTCAATCACACTGTCCTCAAAGCCATCCAGCTTCAAAATCAATTGTTTTAGAGCCGCCAAAACTGTTTCTGGAACTTCTTGAGGCAAAAATTGTTCAAACAACGGGGCAAAATGGGCTGGCCTCAGCGTTGCTTCAAACTCGAGATAAGCGACTTCACTCACAAACGGGGTTGATGGCCCGTCATCCGTCACAGTTTGAGTGTTGAGTGGGGGTTGCAGCGCGTTTCGCAGAATACTGGCACAACGTGCATGGGCGTATTGTGCATAAAACACAGGGTTTTCATCCGTCTGTGAGGTGGCCAGCTCCACATCAAAATCCAACGCCGTATCAGCTGATTTACTGACCATCCAGAAGCGAGTCGCATCCACACCCACCTCACTGACAACATCCTCCAGGGTCAGCATTTTTCGACGCTTACCCATCCGGGTCTTTTCACCGTCTATCACCAAATTCACCAATTGCCCCAGTAATACTTCAAATTGTTCTACGGGATGCCCCAAAGCTTGAATGGCCGCACGCATCCTGGCAATATAACCGTGGTGATCAGCACCCCAAATATTAATGAATCGGTTGTATTGTGGGTTTCCGTTATCATCCAGACGGGAAAACTTCTGGTGGTGATAGGCAATATCTGCGGCCAAATAGGTGTAAGACCCATCTGACTTAATTAAGACACGGTCTTTTTCATCTCCAAACTCAGAGGAATTCAGCCAAAGGGCACCGTCCTGCATGTAGGCAAAGCGATCGTGCTTGAGCTGTTCTAACACCTGGGTGACCAAATTTCTTTGGTGTAGATAGGCTTTTTCAAAGAAATACGCTTCGAAATGAACACCCAAGTTCTCTAAAAGAGCCTGCTGTTGGGACAAGACCGAACTAAGGGCGAACTGAATGACTGGGTCATAGTTTGTTGCGGCATTCTCATCGGCTTCGATGACTTCAAACGGGGCCGGATTAAGCTCATTTGGGGAGCGATGAGCGTGAAATTGTTGCAGTACCCAATCTGAGTTTTGTAAGCCCTGACTGGCATCCGACAAAAACGCTTGGGCCAAATCAATAACATACTCTCCAGGATAGGGGAACTCTGTTGGTTGTGTATAGCCTGATAAAGAATTTTTAGCGTGCAGAA